>JACPCT010000260.1 GCA_016184445.1 Candidatus Tectimicrobiota bacterium
TTCTTGGTAGCGGGGGCGGGATTCGAACCCGCGACCTTTGGGTTATGAGCCCAACGAGCTACCAGGCTGCTCCACCCCGCACCGCGACCTTCCGCTTGTTTATTAAGCCCGTCCCGGAGGCTTGTCAAGCCGGGGGCCGCCCCGGGCGAGGAGGCGCTGGCTGATCGTCTAGCGGCCTTCCCCGGGCACGAACTCGTAGACCACCTCGCCCGGCTTCACCAGCCCCAACTCCTCGCGGGCGATGCGCTCGATGGCCCGCATGTCCTCGCGGAGGGAGCGCACCTCGCGGCGGAGGCGGCCGTTCTCCCGCTCCATCCCGGCCAGCTCCGCCCGCAGGCCCCCGAGGCGCTCGCGGTTCACCCAGACGGAGAGCCAGCCGTCCCGGCCCAGGAGGGCCGACCCGAGCATCAGGAGACACAGGGAGAAGGCCACCCACGTGAACAGGCGCCCTCCCCCACCCGTGATCCTCACCCAAGGAAACCGGAAGAACCTCAGCGCCCCATCCTCCCGCCCGGGCGGGCGGCTCCTCCCCCGGGCCTACAGGGAGGCGAACACCTTGCGGGCCGCGTCCAGGGTGGCCTCCACCTCCGCGTCCTGGTGCGCCCAGGAGAGGAACCCCACCTCGAACTGGCTCGGGGCCAGGGCCACCCCCCGGCCGAGCATCGCGTGGAAGAACCTCCCGTACGCCTTCGTGTCGGACCCCTTGGCGTCGGCGAAATTGTACACCGGCCCTTCCCGGAAGAACAGACAGAACATCGTGCCGCAGTGGGCGCCCCAGGCGGGCACCCCCGCCGCGCGCGCGGCGCCGAGCATCCCCTCGGCCAGCCTGGCCGTCCGCCCCTCCAGGGCCTCGGGGAGATTCTCCTCCTTCATGACCCGCAGGGTCTCGATCCCGGCGGTCATGGCCAGGGGGTTCCCCGAGAGCGTCCCCGCCTGATACACCGGGCCCAGGGGGGCCAGGCGCTCCATGATGTCCCGCCGGCCCCCGAAGGCGCCCACGGGGAGCCCCCCGCCGATCACCTTCCCCAGCGTCGTGAGGTCGGGCCGGACGCCGTAGCGGGCCTGCGCCCCGCCCCAGGCCACCCGGAAGCCGCTCATGACCTCGTCGAAAATGAGCAGGGCGCCCGCGCGCCCGGTCTCCCGGCGGAGGGCTTCGAGGAAGCCGGGCCGGGGCGGCACGAGGCCCATGTTCCCGGCCACCGGCTCCACGATCACGGCCGCGACCTTCTCCCCCATCCAGGAGAAGAGATCCTCCACCCCGGCCGTGTCGTTGTAGTGGAGCGTCACGGTGTTCCGGGCGCAGTCGCCGGGGACGCCCGCGCTGTCCGGCACCCCGAGGGTGGCGCTCCCGCTCCCCGCCTTGACGAGGAGCCCGTCCGCGTGGCCGTGGTAGCAGCCCTCGAACTTGACGACGGCGTCCCGCCCCGTGAACCCCCGGGCCAGGCGGATGGCCGACATGGCGGCCTCGGTCCCCGAGTTCACGAAGCGCAGCATCTCCATCGAGGGATAGGCCTCGGCGGCCAGCTCGGCGAGGGTGGTCTCCAGCTCCGTCGGGGCGCCGTAGCTCGTCCCCCGCCCGGCGGCCTCGCGCAGGGCCTCCACCACGCGCGGATGGGCGTGCCCCAGGATGAGCGGCCCCCAGGAGAGGACGTAGTCGATGTAGGCGTTGCCGTCCGCGTCCCAGATGCGGCTGCCCTTCCCCCGGTCCACGAAGAAGGGCGTCCCCCCCACCCCCCGGAAGGCGCGCACGGGGCTGTTCACCCCGCCGGGGATGCGCTTCAGGGCGGCCTGGTAGAGCGCCTCGGACTTGGGCCGCGCCGTCATGCGAGGTACTTCCCGATGAGGAGGTCCAGTCGCTTGCGGGCCTCGGGAGAGATGTGCGCCCGGTCGGTGATGATGGCGGCCGCGAGGGAGCCCGCGAAGGGGCTCGCCCCCCCGATGGCGGGCACGGCCTCGCGGATGATCTGCTGGGCGAGGACGGCGTTCCGCCGGATGAGGGCGACCACCGCCTCGACGCTCACGTCCTCCTCCTCCTCGTGCCAGCAGTCGTAGTCGGTGGCCAGGGCGATGGTGGCGTAGCTCAGCTCGGCCTCCCGCGCCAGCTTGGCCTCGGGCATGTTGGTCATGCCGATGACCGAGGCCTCCCAGCCGCGGTAGCGGAAGCTCTCGGCCCGGCTGCTGAACTGGGGGCCCTCCATGCACACGTAGGTGCCCCCCGCGTGGACCGCGGCGCCCGCCCGCCGGGCGGCGGCTTCCAATATCTTGCTCAGCCAGCCGCAGACCGGGTCGGCCATGGAGACGTGGGCCACCACCCCCCCTCCGAAGAAGGTGGCCGGGCGATCCTTGGTCAGGTCGATGAACTGGTCGGGGATGACGATGTCGCCGGGGTGGATCTCCTCCTTCAGGCTCCCGACGGCGCTGACCGAGATGACCCACTCGCAGCCGAGCTGCTTGAAGCCGTGGATGTTGGCCCGGAAGGGAATCTCGCCCGGCATCAGGACGTGGCCGCGCCCGTGGCGGGGCAGGAAGGCCACCCGCTTGCCGGCCAGGGTGCCCAAGACGTAGGGGGCCGAGGGCTCGCCGAAGGGGGTGGTGAGAGCGGCTTCCTCCACCTCGGCCAAGTCGGCCATCGCGTAGAGGCCGCTCCCCCCGATCACTCCGATCGCCGCCTGGGCCACCCCAAAACCTCCCTGGACCCGAGCCCCGGAGGGCTCAGGCGGCCTTCACCCGGAGGAGCCCCTTGGCCAAGAGCAGCTCCCCGATCTGCACCGCGTTCAGGGCGGCGCCCTTGCGGAGATTGTCCGCCACGATCCAGAGGTTCAGGGCGTGGGGCGCGGAGGGGTCCCGGCGGACGCGCCCGACGTAGACGGGGTCCCGGCCCGAGGCCACGATGGGCATGGGGTAGGCGGACTTCGCGGTCTCGTCCACCACCTGGACGCCCGGGGCGCGGGAGAGGAGCTCGCGGGCCCGCTCGGGGGTGATGGGGCGCTCGAACTCCACGTTCACCGACTCCGAGTGGGCGTTGACGACGGGAACCCGCACGCAGGTCGCGCTGACGGGGAGGTCCGGGAGCCCCATGATCTTCCGGGTCTCGTCCACCATCTTGCGCTCCTCCTTGGTCTCCCCGCCCTCCAGGAAGACGTCGATCTGGGGGAGGCAGTTGAAGGCGATGGCGTGGGGGAACTTGGCGGGCCGGGACTCCCGGCCCTGGGCCCGGGCCTCGACCTGGCGCTCGAGCTCGTCGATGGCCGCCTGCCCCGCCCCGCTCACCGCCTGGTAGGTGCTCACCACGACGCGCTTGATGCGCGCCGCGTCGTGGAGGGGCTTGAGGACGGCCACCATCTGGATGGTCGAGCAGTTGGGGTTGGCGATGATGCCCTTGTGGGCGCGCAGGGCGCCGGGGTTCACCTCGGGGACGACGAGGGGCACCCCGGGGTCCATCCGGAAGGCGCTCGAGTTGTCCACCACCACCGCCCCCGCCTTCACGGCCGAGGGGGCGAACTCCAGGGAGCGCGGGGCCCCCGCCGAGAAGAGGGCCAGCCCCACTCCCTCGAAGGCCTCATGGGCGAGGCGCCTGACCCGCAGCTCCCCGCCCCGGTAGGGGAGGCTCTTCCCCTCGCTCCGCTCGCTCGCCAGAGCGGCGACCTCCTGGGCTGGGAAGGCGCGCTCCTCCAGGATGCGCAGCATTTCCCGCCCCACCGCGCCGGTCGCCCCGGCCACGGCCACCCGCAGGCCCATCACTTCCCTCCTCCCGCATACTTCGCGATCCGCTCCCCCATCTGAGCGCATCCGACGCCGGTGGACCCCGGGGTGAAGATGTCCGGGGTGCGGCAGCCCTCCTCGAGGGCCCGGGCGACGGCGGCCTCGATGGCGCCCGCCATGTCCGTCCGCTTGAGGGTATACCGGCAGAGCATGGCGGTCGACATGATGGCGGCGATGGGGTTGGCCTTGTCCTGGCCGGCGATATCGGGGGCGGTGCCGTGCACGGGCTCGTAGAGGCCGAACCCCGTCTCGTTCAGGTTGGCCGAGGCCAGCATCCCGATGGAGCCGGTGAGCATGGAGGCGGCATCGCTCAGGATGTCGCCGAACATGTTCCCCGTCACGATCACGTCGAAGTGCAGGGGGTTGCGGATGAGCTGCATCGCGGCGTTGTCCACGTACATGTGGGAGAGCTCGACGTCGGGGTATTCCCGGCCCACCTCGGTGGCCACCTGCCGCCAGAGGCGGCTGTTGTCCAGGACGTTCTCCTTGTCCACCGAGCACACCCTCTTGCGGCGCACCCGGGCCAGCTCGAAGCCCACCTTGAGGATGCGGCGGATCTCGGGGGTGGTGTAGACCATGGTGTCCACCGCGCGCTCGCTCCCGTCCGGCAGGCGCTCGATCCCCCTCGGCTGGCCGAAGTAGATGCCTCCCACTCCCTCCCGCACCACCAGGAGGTCCAGCCCGCGCACGAACTCGGCCTTGAGGGAGGAGGCATTCACCAGCGGGCCGAACATGACCGCGGGGCGGAGGTTGGCGAAGAGGTTGAGGCTCTTCCGAAGGCCCAGGATGGCCTGCTCGGGGCGCATCTCCTTGGGGAGGCCATCCCACTTAGGGCCGCCGACCGCCCCGAAGAGCCCCGCGTCGCTCGCCCGGCAGAGGTCGAGGGTCTTCGGGGGCAGCGGCTCCCCCACGGCGTCGCAGGCGGCGCCCCCGCAGAGGGCCTCCTCGAACCGGAACGCCACCCCGAAGCGCCGGCCGGCAGCCTCCAGGACGCGCCGCGACTGGACCGTCACCTCCTGGCCGATGCCGTCCCCGGGAAGCACTGCAATCCGGTAGGTGCTCAACGCGATCCGCCTCAGCGCCCGCTAGGACGAGAATTCCGACATGTAGGGAAGCCCCGCCGCCACCTCGCGCACTCTGGGCAGGTTGGCCTCCAGGTTGGCCAGCATGTCCCAGGTGCCGGCCAGGAAGGATCGCCTGCGGTTCTCCTGCATCTCGACGGGGAGGGCCTCCCCGCCGAAGCCGATAGTCAGCCCTTCGAGGTCCAGCACGAACTCCGTCTGGGGGCGCTTCTGGGCCTGGGCGATGAGCCGGGCGAGGGTCTCCGGCGAGGCCGTCGCCAGGGGCAAGCCGATGGCGAAGGAGTTGCCCGCGAAGATCTCGGCGAACGACACCCCGACCAGGGCCTGGACGCCGAAGCGCTGGATGGCCTGGGGGGCGCTCTCGCGGGAGGAGCCCGAGCCGAAGTTCTTCCCCACGAACATCAGCCTGGCCCCCCGGTG
>JACPCT010000261.1 GCA_016184445.1 Candidatus Tectimicrobiota bacterium
AAGGAGTTCGTCGCGGAGTGGAAGAAGCGCGGCTACAACTTCGCGGGCCTGACCGAGGGCTTCCGGGGCTATGACGGCATCATGACCATCGCCGCCGCCATCCAGAAGGCCGGGAAGGCCGACCCCAAGGCCATCCAGGCGGCGCTCTGGGGGGTGCAGGTCCAGGGCGTGAATGGCCCCATCAAGTTCTTCAAGCAGGGCCCCAAGGGGCGCGAGAGCGGCCAGAGCCAGCCCAACGTCTTCATCGTGCAGATTGACGGGGGCAAGGTCGCCGTGCCCGCGTTCATGAAGAACTGACGGCGAAGGCGCTCTGCTACCCCCCGGGGCCGCGGAGGCCCCGGGGGGCCTTTTCCCAGCCTCATCGCCCGGCCGGCCGCCAGACCCGGCCGGGGGAGGGAGCGGCCCGCCTTGGACCAGTTTCTCCAGCATCTCTTGAACGGGGTCATCCTCGGGGGAAGCTACGCCCTCCTCGGCATCGGCCTCACCCTCATCTTCGGCATCATGTACGTGGTGAATTTCACCCACGGGGAGCTCTACTCCTTCGGGGCCTACATGGTGTTCGGGGTGGTGGCGGCCCTTCATGGGAATTTCTTCGTCGCCCTCTTCCTGGCGGTGGCGCTCGGCGCCGTCCTCGGGGCGGGCATCGAGCGAAGCCTCCTCCGCCCCCTCCGGGGGACGAGCATCGACACCACCATGCTGGTGATGATCGGCGCCTGGATCGCCATGCAGAACGCCGAGCAGCTCCTCTGGACGGGGGTGGCCAAGGCGATCCGGCATCCTTTCCCGGAGGCCCCTCTCGTGATCGGGCCGGTGTCGGTGTCCTGGATACGCATCTTCGTCTTCGCCGCCGCCATCCTCCTCATCGCGGCCTCGCACCTCCTCATCCGCCGGACCCGCCTCGGCACGGCCATGCGGGCCACCTTCCAGGACCGGGAGACGGCGGCCCTGATGGGGGTGAACATCGACGCCATCCACACCGTCACCTTCGCCTTCGGCTCCGGGCTGGCCGCCGCCGCCGGCGCACTCCTGGGGCCCGTCTTCGTCGTCTTTCCCACCATGGGGGACCTCGCCGCCCTCAAGGCGTTCGCCATCGTGATCCTGGGCGGGATGGGGAACTTCTTGGGGGCCACCCTGGGCGGGCTCATCCTGGGGGTCGTCGAGGAGATGGGGGCGGGCTACATCTCCTCCGGCTACCGGGACGCGATGGGGTTTCTCATCATCATCGTGGTCCTGCTGTTCAGGCCCACGGGCCTCTTCGCCCGGGCGGAGCGGGTGGGATGAGGCGCTGGCCGGCCTGGGCCTGGGTGGCGTTCCTGGCGTCGATCCCGCTCTGGGTGCGGAACCAGTATTACCTTCACGTCCTCATCAACACGGGCATCTTCGCGGTCGCGGCCATGAGCCTGAACCTCCTGCTCGGCTACACGGGCCAGCTGAGCCTCGGCCACGTCGCCTTCTTCGGGATCGGCGCCTACACCAGCGCGCTGGTCTCGCTCGGTTTCGACCTCCAGCTCGCGGCGGGCTACACCTTCGTCTTCGAGCCCCGCCCGGTATGGCTGGGCTTCCTCGCCGGGGTCGCGGTGGCGGGCCTCTTCGGCTGGCTCATCGGGAAGCTCTCGTTCCGGGTGCGGGGGGCCTATTTCGTCATCGTGACGGTGAGCTTCGCGGAGGTGGTGAAGCTGGTCGCCCTGAACTGGGTGGACCTGACGGAAGGCCCCATGGCCTTGAACAACATCCCCCCCGTCACCCTCTCCCTCCCGGGCCTGGGGGAGCTGACCTTCTGGAAGAAGGAGCCGAACTATTACCTCGTCCTGGCCGTATGCCTCCTCTCCTACGCGGTCATCCGCCGCCTGGTGCAGTCCCGGGCGGGCAGGGCCTTCATCGCCCTGCGCGAGAACGAGGCCCTGGCCGAGTCGGTCGGCGTGGACGTCACGCGCTTCCTCGTCCTGGCCGCGGTGATCTCGGCCGCGATCGCGGGGGCGGCCGGCGGGCTCTACGCCCACTACATCAAGATCGTGGACCCGGACATCTTCTTGTTCATCTACACGGTGGTCATGGTGATCATGGTGGTGACGGGCGGGAAGGGGACCCTCCTGGGCCCCGTGGTAGGGGCCGTCATCTTCGGCATCCTCCCCGAGATCCTGCGCGAGGTGGCCCGGCCCGAGGTGCAGTGGATCATCTATGGGTTCATCATGATCCTGATCGTCTTCTTCCTCCCGGAGGGAATCGTCCCGGCGGCGGCCTCCTGGCGGAAGGCGCGCGCCGCCTCGGCTTCCCCCCTCGGCGCGGCGGGGGAGAGGGCATGAGTGCCCCGGCCGCCGTTCTCGCGGTGGAGGGCGTGGAGGTCCGCTTCGGCGGGCTGGTCGCCCTCTCGGACCTGAGCTTCATCGTCCGGGAGGGGGAGGTCGCCAGCCTCATCGGGCCCAACGGGGCGGGCAAGACGACCGCCTTCAACGTCATCACCGGCTTCCTCCGCCCGGCCAAGGGCGCGGTCCGCTACCGGGAGAGTCTCCTGAACGGCCTGCGCCCCAGCCAGGTCGCCGAGCGGGGAGTGGTCCGCACCTTCCAGAAGACGAGCGTCTTCGGGGGGATCCCGGTGTTCGAGAACGTCCTCATCGGCCTCCACCGCCGGGGGCGCGCCAAGTCCTGGGAGATTCTCCTCGCGCTCCCCCGGGTCCGCCAGGAGGAGAAGAGGCTCCGGGAGGAGGCCATGGAGCTCCTCTCCTTCGCGGGCCTCG
Organism: Candidatus Tectimicrobiota bacterium; assembly: GCA_016184445.1. Lineage (GTDB taxonomy): Bacteria > UBA8248 > UBA8248 > UBA8248 > UBA8248 > 2-12-FULL-69-37. The sequence goes on from JACPCT010000261.1 coordinate 2,736, forward strand.
CCCACCGGCGGGAGGAGCCGGGGGCGGCCCTTCCCTACGGGGAGCAGCGGCTCCTCGAGGTGGCCGTCGCGATGGCGGCGGACCCCTCGCTTCTCCTCCTCGACGAGCCGGTCTCGGGGATGAACCCCTCCGAGACGGCCGGCTTCATGAAGATGGTGGAGAAGATCCGCGGGCGAGGGATCACCATCCTCCTTGTCGAGCACGACATGCGCATGGTCATGGGGGTCTCGGACCGGGTGGTGGTGCTGAACCAGGGGCGGATCATCGCCGAGGGGCCGCCCGCGGAGATTCAGCGCGACCCCGATGTCATCCGCGCCTATCTGGGGCAGGGGGCGAAGCGTGCTGGTGGTTGAGGGCCTCGTCTGCCGGTACGGCAAGGTGAACGCCGTGCGCGAGCTTTCCCTCCGGGTGGAGGAAGGGGAGCTGGTCACCCTGATCGGGGCGAACGGCGCCGGGAAGACCACCACCCTCAAGGCCATCTCGGGCCTCCTGAGGCCGGCGGCGGGACGCATCGTCTTCGAGGGGGCCGAGATCCAGGCGGCCTCCCCCCGGGCCATCCTCGGCCGGGGCATCGCGCATTGCCCGGAGGGCCGCCGTGTGTTCCCCTATCTGACGGTGCAGGAGAACCTGGAGATGGGCTCCTACCTCCGCAGGGACCCCGCGGGGGCGGCCGAGGACATGGGCCGGATCTTCCGGCGCTTCCCTGTCCTGGAGGAGCGCCGGCGCCAGGCCGCGGGGACCCTCTCGGGCGGCGAGCAGCAGATGCTCGCCATCGGGAGGGCGCTCATGTCCCGGCCGAGGCTCATTCTCTTCGACGAGCCCTCCCTGGGCCTTGCCCCGAACCTGGTGGAGACGACTTTTGATATCATCCGGGAAATCCGGAACCAGGGCGTCACCGTCCTGATGGTGGAGCAGAACGCATACGCCGCCCTGGAGATGGCGGACCGCTCCTATCTCATCGAGGCCGGCGCCGTGGCGCTGGAGGGGAGGGGACGGGAGCTCCTCGGCAACCCTTACGTGAAGCAGGCCTACCTCGGGGGCTGACGGACCGGAGGATCGCATGGATTACGTTCGCGCCGCCTCCCTCGAGGAGGCGCTCGCCGCCGCGCTCCGGCCCGGGGCCGCCTTCGTGGCCGGGGGCACCAACCTGGTGCCAGACATCCTCTTCGGCCGCAAGAAGCCGGTCCTCGCGGTGGACATCAGCCGGCTGCGGGAGCTACGCTTCATCGAGGAGAGGGGAGGCCGCCTGCGCATCGGCGCGCTCGCGACGGTGACGGATCTGCTCGAGTCGGACCGGGTGCGCGAGGCCGCCCCGCCGCTCCATGAGAGCGCCGTCGAATTCGCGGGGCCCCTGGTGCGCAACCGGGCGACGGTGGGCGGGAACCTCCTCGACGCCTCCCCCGCCGCGGACTTGGCTCCTCCCCTCCTGGCCCAGGACGGGGAGGCGGAGCTCCTCTCCGCGGAGGGCCCGCGCACCCTGCCGCTCGCGTCGTTCTTCCTGGGCTACCGGAAGACCACCATCCGCCCGGGGGAGCTCCTGACGGCGGTCTCCCTCCGCTCCCTGGGCCCAAACGATCGGTCCGCCTACCAGAAGCTCCAGCTCCGCCGGGCGATGGCCATCTCGGTGGTGAGCGTGGCGGCGGCCCTCTGGATGGAGGGCGGCCGGTGCGCCGAGGCGGGCATCGGCATGGGTGCGGTGGCTCCCGTTCCCTATCGCTCCGGGGCGGCGGAGGCCGAGCTCCGGGGCCGGGTGGTGGGCGAGGCCGAGGCCGAGGCCGCCGCGGCCGCCGCCCGCCGGGAGGCCCGGGCGATCGACGATGTCCGCGCCTCCGCGCGGTACAGGGAGCGCATGTGCGAGGTGCTCGTCCGGCGCCTGCTGAGGCGGACGCTGGGCCTTCCGTCCCCCGCCCGGGCGCATTGACCGAGAAAAGGGGCAGCCCTCCGATGAGCCGGTATGAAGTCACCTTCAGGGTGAACGGGGAGGAGCGCCGCGCTTCCGTCCGGGGCGAGGCCACCCTCCTGCGGACCCTGCGCGAGCTGGGCCACCTGGACGTGAAAACGAGCTGCGAAGCGGGAGACTGCGGCGCCTGCGCGGTCCTCCTGGACGGGGAGGCGGTCAACGCCTGCCTGGTCCTCGCCGCCCAGGCCGACGGCTGCGAGATCGTGACCGTCCGGGGGATCGGGACAGAGGGGAATCTTCACCCCATCCAGCGCCAGATCGTGGAGAAGGGCGGGGTCCAGTGCGGCTTCTGCACCCCGGGGATCGTGGTGGCGGCCAAGGCCCTGCTGGACAGGAACCCCGCTCCCTCCCCGGAGGAGATCCGGCGCGGGCTGGCGGGGAACCTCTGCCGCTGCACGGGCTACCAGAAGCTTTTCGAGGCGATCGCGGCCGCGGCCCAGGAGATGCGGGGATGACGGACCGGATCGAGACGCGGGTGGTCGGGGCGCGCCTCCCCTTCGTGGACGGCGTGGAGAAGGTGACCGGGGCGACCCAGTACGCCGCCGACCTCCGCCTGCCCGGCA
>JACPCT010000262.1 GCA_016184445.1 Candidatus Tectimicrobiota bacterium
GGCGGAGATCCGGATCCGGGCCGAGGGGCCCGGCGCCGAGGCCGCCGTGGCCCGGCTGGCCGAGCTCGTCGCGAACCGCTTCGGCGAGGAGAAGTGATGACCCGCATCCAGGGCGTCGGCGCCTCGGAGGGCGTGGCCGCCGGACGGGCCTGGGTGGCCTCGGCCCAGCCCTCGCCGGGCATGCTCCGGCGCGTGCCCCCCGAGCGCGCGGAGGAGGAGCTCGGCCGCCTCGAGCGGGCCATCGAGGCCGCCGCCGCCGAGCTGGAGGCGATCCGCCAAGCGGCCAGCGGCCGCCTCGGGCCCGGCCACCTCTACATCCTGGACCTGGGGCGCCTCCTCCTGAAGGACGAGATGCTCATCGGGGAGGCGCGGCGGCGCATCCGCGAAGAGGGCCTCAACGCCGAGTGGGCCGTCCAGGCGGCCGTCGATCACTTCGCCCACTTCTTCGAGACGCTCGAGGACCCCTATTTCCGGGACCGCCGCCTGGACATCGGCCACGCGGGCGAGCGCATCCTGCGGCACTTGGCCGAGAGCCCCCCCGGCGGCGCCGGGCGGGAGCCAGAGGAGCCGGCCATCCTCGTCGCCCGCGACCTGACCCCGGCCGACGTCGCCGCCCTTTCGGGCGGAAAGATCCTGGGCTTCGTCACCGACCTGGGAGGGCACACTTCCCACACGGCCATCATGGCCCAGGCCCTGGGCATCCCGGCGGTGGTGGGCACCGGGGACGCCAGCCGGCGGGTCGCCACCGGGGACCGCCTGCTGGTGGACGGGGGGGCGGGGACCGTGCTCCTCAACCCGAGCGATGAGGCGGTCTCGGCCTACAGGGCCAGCCTCCGCCCCCGGCAAGAAGTCCTGGAGGAGGAGAAAACCCCCATCCAGCGGCCCGCGGTCACCCGCGACGGCGTCCGGGTCACCCTCCTGGCCAACATCGGGAACGATCAGGAGCTCAGCCTCCTTCCCGTCTCCGGCGTGGACGGGGTGGGGCTCTACCGGAGCGAATGGCTCTACTTCAACCGGCCGGATTTCCCCAGCGAGGAGGAGCACTACGCGTCCTACCTGCGCCTCGCCCAGGCCGCCCGCCCGAAGCCGGCCATCATCCGCACCCTGGATCTGGGCGGCGACCGCGGCTTCCCCCCGGCGGCCCGGCGGGGGCGGCTGGAGGAGGGGGAGCCCAACCCCGCCCTGGGCGTCCGGGGCATCCGCTTCAGCCTGGAGCGGCCCGACATCTTCAAGCGCCAGCTGCGGGCCATCCTGCGGGCCTCCGCCGAGGGCGGCGTGGCCCTGGTCTACCCCATGGTGACCTCGCTGGAGGAGCTGCGCCGGGCCCGGGCCCTCCTGGAGGAGGCCAAGGAGGAGCTGCGGGGGGAGGGGAGGCTCTTCAACGAGTCCATCCAGCAGGGAGTCGTGGTCGAGACCCCCGCCGCCGCCCTTTGCGCCGACCACCTGGCCCGGCACGCCGATTTCCTCGCGGTGGGCACGAACGACCTCATCCAGTACACCTTGGCCATGGACCGCGCCGACAAGGGGGTGGCGGACCGCTACGAGTCCCTCCACCCCTCCGTCGTCCGCCTTCTCCACGGCGTGGCCCAGGCCTCCCGCTCGGCCGGGGTCCCCGCCATCGTCTGCGGGGAGCTGGCCGGGGACCCGAAGAGTGCGCTATACCTCGTGGGCCTTGGCTTCCGGAGCCTGAGTATGGCACTGTCCAAGGCCCCGGCCGTCCGGCGGGCCATCCGCCGGTCCGCGCTCGCCCAGCTGGAGGAGCTGGCGGGGGCCATGCTGGAGTGCGAATCCGCCCAGGAGGTCCGGGCGCTGACGAGCAGGAAAGGGCGCGGCGCGGGCCGAGGCAGGCCCAGCGTCCGCCCGGCGGTCTGAACCTTCATCCATCGGGAGGAAGTGCATGATCTCCAGCCATGCCTCGGCTGACTTCATCTTCACCTCGGAGTCCGTTTCCGAGGGGCACCCCGACAAGATCTGCGACCAGGTGAGCGACGCCGTCCTGGACGCGATCTTCAGCCAGGACCCCCACGGGCGCGTGGCCTGCGAGTGCCTCATCACCACGGGCATCGTCTTCGTGGCCGGCGAGATCACCACGACGGCCCGCTACGAGGCACGGGACATCGTCCGCGAGACCATTCGCGAGATCGGCTACGACAACGCGGCCTACGGGTTCGACTGCAACACCTGCGCCGTGGTGACCGCCCTCAACCGCCAGTCGCCCAACATCTCCCAGGGGGTGACCGAGGGCGAGGGGCTCTTCAAGGAGCAGGGGGCGGGCGACCAGGGCATGATGTTCGGCTTCGCCTGCACGGAGACCAAGGAGCTCATGCCCCTGCCCATCATGCTGGCCCACCGGCTGGTCCAGCGGGCCTCCGCCGTGCGCCGCAACGGGACGCTGCCCTACCTCCGCCCGGACAGCAAGAGCCAGGTCTCCATCCGCTACGAGAAGGGCAAGCCCGTCGCCATCGCGAACGTGGTCATCTCGGCGCAGCACGCCCCGGAGGTGGACCTCGAGCAGATCCGCGAGGACATGATCAAGCACGTCATCCTCCCCACCGTGCCGGAGAACATGATCAACCCTCATACGAGCTTTTACGTGAACCCCACCGGCCTGTTCGTCATCGGGGGCCCCATGGGCGACACGGGCCTGACCGGCCGGAAGATCATCGTGGACACCTACGGCGGCTACAGCCGCCACGGGGGCGGCGCCTTCTCGGGCAAGGACCCGACCAAGGTGGACCGCTCGGCCGCCTACATGGCCCGCTACATCGCCAAGAACATCGTGGCGGCCGGCCTGGCCGATAAGGTCGAGGTGCAGCTCGCCTACGCCATCGGGGTGGCCGACCCGGTCTCGGTCCTCGTCGAGGATTTCGGCACCGGGAAGGTGGACCCGGTCAAGCTGGCCAAGGCCGTCCGCGAGGTGTTCGGCCTGAAGCCCCGGGAGATCATCGATGGCCTCAACCTGCGCCGCCCCATCTTCAAGAAGACCGCCGCCTTCGGCCACTTCGGCCGGGAGGAACCCCAGTTCACCTGGGAACGGACGGACAAGGTGAAGGACCTGGCGGCGGCCCTCGGGGCCTAGCCCGCACGGACCGCCCTGCGACAACCGCGCACCAACGGAGAGAAAATGAATTTCGACGTCAAGGACCCGAAGCTGGCGGGGCAGGGGGCCCTGCGGATGGAGTGGGCCGGGCGCAGCATGCAGGTGCTCGACCTGATCCGGCGGCGCTTCGAGCGGAAGAAGCCCCTCAAGGGCATCCGCATCGGGGCCTGCCTCCACGTCACCACCGAGACCGGCATGCTCATGAAGACCCTGGTGGCCGGGGGGGCCAAGGTCGCCCTGTGCGCCTCGAATCCCCTCTCCACCCAGGACGACCTGGCCGCCTCCCTCGCCGTGAACGCGAAGATCCCCGTCTTCGCCATCAAGGGCGAGGGCCGGGACACCTACTACAAGCACCTGCGCGCCGTGCTCGACACCAAGCCCCACATCACCATGGACGACGGGGCCGACCTCGTCACCGAGGTCCTCACCAAGCGCAAAGACCTTATCCCGGGTATTATCGGGAGCACCGAGGAGACCACCACCGGCGTCATCCGGCTCCGGGCCATGGCGGAGGAGGGGGTGCTCCGCTTCCCCGTCATCGCCGTCAACGACGCGAACACCAAGCACTTCTTCGACAACCGCTACGGGACCGGCCAGAGCACCATCGACGGCATCATCCGGGCCACCAACCGCTTGCTCGCGGGCTCGGTCTTCGTCGTCTCGGGCTACGGCTGGTGTGGCAAGGGCCTGGCCAGCCGGGCCCACGGGATGGGCGCCAACGTCGTCGTCACCGAGGTGGACCCCCTGCGCGCCCTCGAGGCCCTCATGGACGGCTACCGGGTGATGCCCATGGCCGAGGCCGCGAAGATCGGCGACTTCTTCTGCACCGTGACGGGCGACACCAGCGTCGTCCGCCTCGAGCACATCGCGCGGATGAAGGACGGGGCCATCATCTCGAACTCGGGCCACTTCGACGTCGAAGTGGACGTGGCGGGGCTCGAGAAGGCCGCCAAGTCCAAGCGCGAGATCCGCAGCCTCGTGGATGAGTACACCATGCCGGACGGCCGCCGCATCGTAGTCATCGGCGGCGGGCGCCTGGTCAACCTCGCCACCGCCGAGGGCCACCCCAGCAGCGTCATGGACATGAGCTTCGCCAACCAGGCCCTGGCCGCCGAGTACCTGGTGAAGCAGGGGAAGAACCTCGAGGCGAAGGTCTATCCGGTCCCCGCCGCGACCGACGCCGAGATCGCCAGCCTCAAGATCAAGAGCATGGGCGTGAAGATCGACTCCTTGACGGCGGAGCAGGAACGCTATTTAAAGAGTTGGCAGCACGGGACCTGAGGCGCCCCGAACTTCCTCTCCCTCCGCCCAACGGGAGGCCGGAAACGTGGCAGGGGCCGGGCGGCCCGCAGCGCGGGGCTGGTGGAGAGGGTGCCTCCTCCTGGGGGCCATCCTGGGAGCGGCTTCCCCCGCGGCGGCGGCCCGCACGGGCGGGCCGGGGGTGGTGGCCGTGCGCGCCTTCGTGACCGAGGGCTACGCCCGCCTCACCGTCCTCCTCGACCGGGAAACCTTCAACTTCCATCTCGGCCGCCTGACGAATCCCCCGCGCCTCTACCTGGACATCCCGGCCGGACGGCTCGGCCTCCAGGCGCCGCTGCCCCCCGACGCGGCCAGGGCCAGGCTGGTGCGCCGGGTGCGCTTCGGCCGCCCCGACCCGGCGACCCTGCGGATGGTGGTGGACCTGGGCGAGGGTGAGATCCGCGAGCGGGTCTTCTCCCTGCCGGACCCCCACCGGATCATCGTGGAGCTGCGGGGCGGCGCCGTTCCCCCGCCGGGCCCCATCCCCCCGGCGGCCGTCCTCCCGCTCCCGGAGAGGCCCCTCCCCGCCTCTCCCCGGGCGAGGGCGGTCCCGCCGCCAAGGCCTGGACCCAAGAAGCGCCAGGAGATGAGCGTCGCCGAGCGCTTCCGGGCCGGCCAGGGCCGCATCATGCTGGACCCCGGGCACGGCGGGAAGGACGCCGGGGCGGTCGGCCTCTACGGCCTGGTGGAGAAGGATTTCGTGCTGGACCTCGCCCGGCGGGCGGCCGGGGTGCTCAAGCGGAGGCTCCCCGGCAACGAGGTGCTCCTCACCCGGACGGCGGACAGCTTCATCCCCCTGGACAAGCGGACCGCCATGGCCAACGAGCGGGACGCGGACGTCTTCGTCTCC
>JACPCT010000263.1 GCA_016184445.1 Candidatus Tectimicrobiota bacterium
TCCCGATCCGCATCGAGGAGATAGGAGGCGCCCGCCCGTGGACGAGCTGCGCCGGCTGGTCGAGCGCCGCGAGGCGGAGCTCCTGGCCCCCTACGCGGCCCGCAGCGCCGAGAGCCTGGGCCGGACCCATCCCGAGGCGGAGCACGCCATGCGGTCCGCCTTCCAGCGGGACCGCGACCGCATCATCCACACCACCGCCTTCCGCCGCCTGGAGTACAAGACCCAGGTCTTCGTCAACCACGAGGGGGACCACTTCCGGACCCGGCTCACCCACACCGTCGAGGTGAGCCAGATCGCGCGCTCCATCGCCCGGGCCCTCCGGCTGAACGAGGAGCTGGCCGAGGCGGTGGCGCTGGGCCACGACCTGGGCCATCCCCCCTTCGGGCACGCGGGCGAGAAGGTGCTGGACGGCCTCATGGAGGGCCACGGGGGGTTCGAGCACAACCTCCAGGCCCTCCGGATCGTGGAGCAACTCGAGCGGCGCTACCCCGCCTTCCCGGGCCTCAACCTCACCTGGGAGACCCGGGAGGGGATCATCAAGTACATCCGCCGCTACGGCGGCCCCATGCCGCCCGGGTTCTCGAACGGCATCGCGCCCAGCCTGGAGGCCCAGGTGGTGGATGCGGCGGACGAGATCGCCTACAATAACCACGACCTGGACGACGGCCTCTCCTCCCGCCTCTTCACCCCGGAGGAGGCGGCCGGGTGCGCGCTCTGGGAGGAGCACCACCGCGCCGCGAAGGAGGACTTCCCTGGGGCCGCCCCGCGGGAGATCAAGCACGAGACCATCCGGCGGATCATCAACGCCCAGGTGACCGACCTCATCCTCGCTACCCGGCGGCGGGCCGGGGAGCTGGCCCTGGCGAGCATCGCCGATGTGCGCCAGCGGGGGCACGGCTGCGCGGCCTTCAGCCCGGCCATGGAGGAGCGCAACCAGGAGCTCAAGCGGTTCCTGATGGAGCGGATGTACCGCAACGAGCGGGTGCTCAGGCTCGAGGCGAGCGCGCGCCAGGTGCTGACGGATCTCTTCCGCGCCTACGCCGGGGACCCCGCGCGCCTGCCCCCGCACGTGACCCGGCGGGAGGAGGCGGACGGCCGCCCGCGCATGGTCTGCGACTACGTCGCCGGCATGACGGACCGCTTCGCCTACCAGCAGCACAGCCGGCTGTTCGGGCCGGCGGCGGCCGGGGGCTAGGGCTCCAGCGTGACGTTGTAGCCCTGCTGGCGGCGCTGGACGAGGAGCTGGACGCGGGGGAGCTCCCGGGCGCGGACGAGGGCCTCGCGGAAAGCGTCGGCGTCGGGAGTGTCCTGGGCGTTGACCTGTCGGATGACGTCCCCGGGCCGGATGCCGATGTTCTCGGCGGGCCCGCCGGGGAGCACCTGGGTGATGACCATCCCCTTGCGGGCGGCCAGCCGGAAGCGCTGGACCTCCCCGGCGCCGATGGGCCCGGCCCGCAGGCCCAGCCAGCTCCACGCGATCTCCTCGGCCAGGGAGGCGGGGACGGGCGCGAGGGTGACCTGGGCGTCGGTCGCCCGGCCCTGGCGCCAGAGCTTGAGCGGCACCTTGGAGCCCACGGTGTAGCCGGCCAGCTCGTTCAGGTAGTCCTCGCGGGAGCCGATCTCCCTCCCCCCGAAAGAGAGAAGGACGTCCCCGGGCCGGATGCCCGCCTGCTGGGCGGGGCCGCCCGCCAGCACCTCGGCGGCGATGGCGCCGCGGGGGCGGGGGAAGCCCAGTTGGCTTGCGGCGCGGGGGACGAGGTCCCGCACCACCATCCCCACCCAGCTCCGGCGCACCTTCCCGAAGAGGATGAGGTCGCTCACGATGCGGTGGGCGCGGTCGATCGGGATGGCGAAGCCGATCCCCTGCGCGTTGCTGAAGATGGCCGTGTTGATGCCGATCAGCTCGCCGTAGAGGTTGAGCAGGGGGCCGCCCGAGTTGCCGGGGTTGATGGAGGCGTCCGTCTGGATGAAGTCGGCGGGGTGGCGCGCGCCCCGCCCCCGGCCGCCGTCCAGGGCGCGGCCCAGGGCGCTCACCACGCCGGTGGTGACGGTGTGGGTGAGGCCGAAGGGGTTCCCGATGGCGATTACGGTCTCCCCGATCATGAGGTCGTCCGAGCGCCCCAGGGGAAGGTGGGGGAGGGGCTCGCGGACGCCGATCTTGATGACGGCCAGGTCGTTCTCCGGGTCCGCCCCGACCAGCCGCGCCGGGAGGGTCTCCCGCCCGGCGAGGGAGACGCGGATCTCGCTCGCCCGCGCGACCACGTGCTCGTTGGTGAGGATGTAGCCGTCCGGCCGGATGATCACACCCGAGCCCAGGCTGCGCTCGGGCCGGTAGGAGGGGACCCGTCCGAAGAACTCGCGGAAGAACTCCTCCGCCAGGGGGTTCCGGTAGGGGGAGAAGGGGTTGGCCACCTCCCGGAGCTGAAGGGCGCTGATGTTCACGACGGCCGGGGCGGCGCGCTCGATGGCCTGGACGATGGGGGTCCGGCGGCCGTCGCGCCCGGGCGCGGCGGCCCGGGCCTGCGGATTCCCCGCGGCGGTGCCGGCCGCCAGCAGGAGGGCGGCCGCGAGGAGGCGGGCGGGCCGGCTCATGGCGCCCGGAGGGCGGCGAAGAAGTTCGTGTCCCGGCGTTTCAGGAGGAGGAGGACGAAGCCCTCCTGCTGGGTCTTCCGGACGGAGCTCTGGAAGTCGGCGAGGGTGCGCACCGGCTGGTGGTTCACCTCGACGATCTGATCCCCCACGGCCACGCCGCCGCGCTGGGCGGGGCCGTCCCGGTGGAGCGCCGTGATGACGAGCCCCTGGCCCTCCTTGAGGCCGAACCGCTGGGCGAGGGAGGGGGTGATGTGCTCCACCTTCATGCCGAAGGGGTCCTTGGGATCCCCCTTCGCCGGGCGGGGAGCGTCGGGGCTCGCGCCGATCCGGATGCGCACGGTGCTCCGCTGGGCGCCGCGGTGGTAGGTGACCTCCACCTCGCTCCCGGGGCGGGCGCGGGCCACCATGCGCGAGAGCGACTCCCAGGAGATGACCTCCGTCCCGCCGAACTCCACGATCACGTCCCCGCGCTTCAGCCCGGCCTTCTCGGCCGGACCGCCGCGCACCACCTCGGCGAGCTTGGCCCCTCCGTTGCGCGGCAGGCCCAGGCGGCGCGCCTCCTCCGGCGCGACCCCGGCGAGGGAGACCCCCAAGCGGCCGCGGACAGGGTAGCCCTTGTGCCGCAGGTCGCCGATGACGGCCTTGGCCTGGTTTATCGGGATCGCGAAGCCCAGCCCCATGCTCGAGGTCTGCCTGCCGCGCGAGAAGATGGCCGTGTTGATGCCGATCACCTCGCCCCGGCTGTTGGCCAGGGGGCCGCCCGAGTTGCCGGGGTTGATGGTGGCGTCGGTCTGGAGGTAGTCGTCGTAGGGGCCTTCCCCCAGGTTCCGGTTCTTGGCGCTGATGATCCCGGCCGAGACCGATTGGGCCAGGCCGAAGGGGCTCCCGATGGCGAGAACCCACTCTCCCACCTCCACGCGGTCGGAGTCGCCGAGGGGGGCGGGGCGCAGCGGCGCCGGGGGATCGACCTTGAGGAGGGCGAGGTCGGTCTTCTCGTCCACGCCCACGACGGTGGCGGGGAGCTCCTCTCCGCCGTGCAGTTTCACGCGGGGGTCCGTCCCCTCCTTGATGACGTGATGGTTGGTGAGGATGTAGCCCTCTTCCCCGACCACGAGGCCCGAGCCCACGCTGAGGCGGCCGGTCCCCAGGCCCTCGAAGCCGTGGAAGGGGGATCCTTCCTTCCTCTTCCCGGGGCCGAAGAGGCCGAAGGGAGCGCCCCCCTCTACCTTGGGCTTCACTTGGATGTGGACGACCGAGGGCTGAAGCCGCTTGATCGCCTCGATGAGGGTGCGGTCCCCGAAGGAGAGGGTGGAGGTGGCGGCATGGCCCGGGAGGCCTGCCGGGAGGGAGAGCGCCCCCGCGAGGAGGGCAATAAGAAGGGCCTGGCGCATGGTCGCGGACATCCTGCTGTGGCGTGTGAAGGCCGGTTCGCGGCTCCTCCTCATGCTAGCACCGCGGGGGAGGGGGAACAAACCGGGGCGCCAGCCGGGCCTCGCGGGCCGGGTGCGTTCCGGCCCCGGATCGGCTATGCTAGATGAATAACCGCGGAGCGGGATTCCGCCCGCCGCGGCGCCCGATTTGAACGCCCAGCCTGAGAGAGCGCTGATCCGGCCGTGGCCCTCGACCATATCCGCAATTTCTGCATCATCGCCCACATCGACCACGGGAAATCCACCCTGGCTGACCGCATCCTGGAGCGGACGGGCGCCCTCTCGGCTCGGGAGATGTCCGAGCAGGTGCTCGACTCGATGGACCTGGAGCGCGAGCGGGGGATCACCATCAAGGCCGCCAGCGTCCGGCTCCGGTACGCCTCGCCGAAGGGGAAGTCCTATATTTTCAACCTTATCGACACCCCCGGCCACGTGGACTTCAGCTACGAGGTCTCGCGCAGCCTCAAGGCCTGCGAGGGGGCCCTGCTTCTGGTGGACGCCACCCAGGGCATCCAGGCCCAGACCCTGGCCAACGCCTACCTGGCGATGGGGCAAGACCTGGCCATCATCCCCGTCATCAACAAGATCGACCTCCCCTCGGCGGACCCGGAGCGGGTGATGACCCAGGTGGAGGAGGTCATTGGGCTCGACCGAAAGGAGTGCCTGCTGGTGAGCGCCAAGCAGGGGACGGGGGTGGATGAGCTGCTGGAGGCGCTGGTGGAGCGCGTCCCCCCGCCCCGGGGCGACCCGGAGGCCCCGCTCCAGGGGCTCCTCATCGACTCCTGGTTCGACTCCTATCAGGGGGCCATCCCGCTCATGCGCGTCTTCCAGGGGACGGTGCGGAAGGGGGACGTGGTGCGCTTCATGTGGAACGGCAGCGAGCACCAGGTGGACGCCCTGATGGTCTACACCCCCCGGGAGGCGCTCGTGGAGTCCCTGGGACCCGGCGAGGTGGGCTCGCTCGCGGCGGCCATCCGGGAGGTGAGCGACACCAAGGTTGGCGACACCGTCACGCTGGCCCGGAATCCCGCCGAGGCGCCCATCCCGGGCTTCCAGGAGCCCAAGCCGATGGTCTTCAGCGGCCTCTACGCCGCCGACAGCGGCGACTACGAGAACCTCCGCGCCGCGCTGGAGAAGTTGCGCCTGAACGACTCCGCCTTCAGCTACGAGCCCGAGACCTCCCCCGCGCTGGGGTTCGGCTTCCGCTGCGGCTTCCTGGGGCTCCTG
>JACPCT010000264.1 GCA_016184445.1 Candidatus Tectimicrobiota bacterium
GACGTGTTCTCCTCGTGAGGGCCTGAGCATGGTACGCACGGTGCGGGGTTTCATCGGCGGCCGGCGGAGAGGCGGATCTGGATGGCCGCTCCTGCGCGCGGCCCTGATCGTGGGATTGGTGGTGGGAGGAGCGCGGGGGACCGCGTTCCCGGCCCGGGTGGAGTGCCCCCGCGGGACAGTGGCCGTCGAGGATGTGGCGACGGGCGCCGTGAAGTGCGAGCGGGAAGACTCGCTCGAGAGCCGGGAGGTCTCGCCCCCTCTGCGGCCTCCGGCGGCTCCCCCCGTGCCGGAGCAGCCGGTCTCCCCCCCTGCGCCAGGCGCCCCCCCGGCCCCGCTTCATATCCCCGCGAGCCAGGCCGACTGCGGGTTCTCCCGGTGGGGCTGCGAGGAGGCCTGCAACAGGACCCATCTCACGCAGTCGTTGGCCCCGGGCTCCGCCGCGGCCCAGCGGGCCATGGTGACCCTCGGCGCCTGCCTACGGGTGTGCGCCCAGGAGTTCCGGTGCGAGCCGCGCGCCCCGGAGGTGCCCTCCCGCTGAGGCGGCGCGGGGCCGCCCTTGACTTTGGGAGACAGGCCGAATAGGGTGTTTTCACTCTCTGCCCCCTTCTCCGGCGCGGGACGATCCGCCCCCGCGGGAGCCCTCGAGATGAAGCCCATTGCCCTCGCTGCCGACCATGCCGGCTTCCGGGCCAAGGAAGCGGTGAAGGAAGTCCTGCGGGAGCGGGGCCTGCCCTTCCGCGATTACGGGACGCACAGCGAGGAGTCGTGCGACTACCCCGACTTCGCCGGGCCGGCCGCCCGGGCGGTGAGCGAGGGGGAGTCGGAGCGGGGGATCCTCTGCTGCGGCTCCGCCGCCGGCATGGCGATCGTCGCCAACAAGTTCGCGGGCGTCCGCGCCGCCGCATGTCACGACGAGTGGTCCGCCAGGATGAGCCGCATGCACAACGATGCCAACGTGCTCGCCCTGGGGGGCCGCGTGCTCGACGCCGAGGCGGTCAAGCGGGTGGTCCGCGCCTGGCTGGACGCCGCCTTCGAGGGCGGCCGCCATTCCCGGCGCGTCGCGAAGATCGCCGAATTGGAGCGCTGCCAGGAAGTTAAACCCTGAACCGACCGCCCCGGACGGTTCCGCATGAAATGCCCGATCTGCTCGCATCCGGAAAGCCGGGTTGTTGACAGCAGGATGACGAAGGAAGGGAATGCCATCCGCCGCAGGCGCGAGTGCGAGTCCTGCGGCCACCGCTTCACCACCTACGAGCGGCCCGAGGTCGCCTTCCCCCTGATCATCAAGAAGGACGGCAGCCGGGTCCCCTACGAGCGGGAGAAGATCCGCGCCGGGATCGCAAAGGCGCTTGAGAAGCGCCCCGTCCCGGCCGAGGAGCAGGAAGCCATCGTGGATCGGGTGGAGCGCTTCATCCTCGACTCGGGCGAGAAGGAGGTCACGACCTCGGCCATCGGGGAGAAGGTGATGGAGGAGCTCCGCGAGATCGACCAGGTGGCCTACGTCCGCTTCGCCTCCGTCTACCGCTCCTTCGGCGCCGTCAAGGACTTCGAGGAGGAGCTCCAGAAGCTCACCGGGAGGAAGGAACGCCCCGTCTGAGCGCTTCACCCCCGGCGTGGCGCGGGGTCCCCGCGTCTGCCTTCCCGTGCGTCCTATCCTTTAACCTCCCGGAGGCCGTTCCCCGCAGGCGGGGGCGCTTTCCCGGGCCCCCTTCCCGGCGCCCGCGCAGTTGGGCTAGGCTTGGGCGGGTTTCGCATGGCTCTCAGAGAGAGCTTCGGACTCTTTCTTTGCGGGATAGGGGGGAGAGATGACCACCATCGTTCAGATCAAGGCGAGGGAAATTCTCGATTCCCGGGGGAATCCCACCGTCGAGGCGGATGTCCTCCTGGCCGGGGGCGGGTTCGGACGGGCGGCCGTGCCCAGCGGCGCGAGCACGGGCAAGCGCGAGGCGGTCGAGCTCCGGGATGGCCGGAAGGCCTATTTCCTGGGCAAGGGTGTCACCAAGGCGGTCGAGAACGTCCACAAGACGCTCGCCCCGGCCCTCATCGGCATGGACGCGGCCGACCAGCGGGCGGTGGACCAGCGGATGTGCGAGCTGGACGGCACCCGGAACAAGGGCCGCCTCGGCGCAAACGCCATCCTCGCGGTCTCGATGGCGGCGGCCAAGGCGGCGGCCGACGCCCACGACCTTCCCCTCTACCGCTACCTCGGGGGGGCGGGGGCCTGCACCCTGCCCGTTCCGATGATGAACATCGTGAACGGGGGCGCCCACTCGGACAACCGGGTGGACTTCCAGGAGTTCATGGTGATGCCGGTGGGGGCCAAGAGCTTCCCGGAGGGGCTCCGGATGGGGGTGGAGGTTTTCCACAACCTGAAGACCGTCCTCAAGAAGCGGGGCTACGGCACCGGTGTGGGGGACGAGGGCGGCTTCGCTCCTGACCTCAAGAGCAACGACGAAGCCATCGAAACCATCCTCGAGGCGGTCGTCCTGGCGGGCTACAAGCCGGGACAGGAGGTCATGCTGGCCCTCGATCCGGCCTCCAGCGAGCTCTACGAGAGCGGCAAGTACGTCTTCCGCTGGTCGGACAAGAGCAAGAAGAGCTCCGACGAGATGGTGAAGTTCCTCGAGGGCTGGGTGCGCCAGTACCCGATCATCAGCATCGAGGACGGCTGCGCCGAGGACGACTGGGCCGGCTGGGCCGCCCTGACCCAGGCGCTGGGCGGCAAGGTGCAGCTCGTGGGGGACGATGTCTTCGTGACGAATACCGAGATCCTCGCCAAGGGCATCGCGGCGGGGGTGGGCAACAGCATCTTGGTCAAGATGAACCAGATCGGGACCCTGAGCGAGACCCTGGACGCAATCCAGATGGCCACGCGCGCCGGCTACACCTCGGTCATCTCCCACCGCTCCGGCGAAACCGAGGACACCACCATCGCCGACCTCGCCGTCGCCTCGAACGCGGGCCAGATCAAGACGGGCTCGGCGAGCCGCACGGACCGGCTGGTCAAGTACAATCAGCTCCTTCGCATCTCGGAGGAGCTGGGTGGCTCGGCCGTCTTCCCGGGGATGGGGGCCTTCTTCAGCATCGACAAGAAGGGCAAGGGGCCCTCTTCCCCGCGCAAGCGGTAGCGGAAAACATCGACGCCGCCGGGCGGTCGACCGCACCGGCGGCGTCTACAGCTCGCGGGGCGCGCTTCCCTGCGACTGGCGGAGTTCCCCGAGCTGTGAGGGCTCTTAGGCGGCAGAGAGCTGGTTCTGGACGGCTTTGAGGCGAATCGCCCCTCCTGTCAGCATCCCGAGGCACTCGGAGCAGCATCCCGAGTGAACGGGGATCGCGCGGATCCTCAAGGGCTCTGGGAGCGCTGACGGCCGGGCCTCGGCGAGCTCCTTGCCTTCCACCAGGATCTCCGAGCACAAGCAGCATTGAATCGCCACGGCCAATCTCCTCTCTTTCCCTCGGGCTGTCGTCCCGCTCTGACATCTGCTTTATCGGCCGGTTCCGGGGACAATTGAGTGGGCTGTTTCGCGAAAGCGAATGATTTCGGGCTCAAGTCGGGCGCAAGGCTGCCGATAGAAGCACCATCAGGCGTGCAAAAGGGGCAGATCTATCTCCAGGAGGAGAGGAGAAAGAGGAGCCTCCCCCCGGCGTCGGCGAGGGCGAGGTCCTCCCGGCCGTCCCCGTCGAAGTCCCCCGACACGATGTTGGAGAGGACCGGCGAGGAGAGGGGAAGGGTCCACCGCAGCAGCCAGCGGTTGCCCACCAGGGCCAGGGCGGCCAGGCGGTTGCGGCTCCGCTCCTGCAGGACCACCTCGGTGAGGCCGCCCCGCCGGAGGAGGGCGAACTGCCACAGGTTGCGCGACCCGATCGTGTGGGTCGTGAAGCCGGACCGCCTGGCCCGCACCCGCAGCTCCCCCGGGAGCATCCGCAGCGCGAGCAGCGAACCCGCGAGGTGAGGGGTTTCCACCGCCAGCACCTTCAGGCCCGATCGGTCCACGTCGAACGCCCCCAGCAAGTGGGACCAGCGGCCGCCGCTGCCGGTGGGCCAGCCCCGCGCCTTCACCACCGGTTTTCCATCCCGCAAGGCGAGAACGAGATGGGCGGCTCCGCCGGCGGAATCACTCCGGGTGATGAGGATCTCCTCGCGCCCGTCCCCGTCCAGATCGGCCGCCAGGGCGCCCAGTGCCTCGAACACCCCGTCTCCCCCCGCGGGGAAGAAGGCGAGGAGGCGCAGCTTGTCTCCTTCCAGCCGGAAGACCCGGATCTCGGTGGGCTCGATGGCGTCCCCCAGGACCCCATGGCGGTAGCGGCCCGAAGGAGCGGCGGGCACGATGAGCTCCTTCCGTCCGTCCCCGTCCAGGTCGGCAGCCATCAGCAGGGCGTCCCCGAGGGCGGCCGAGGGCAGATCGGCGCTCCCGGGCGCGATGCGGTGTGTCTCGTGCCAGCCGTTCTCGCTGTCTTGGAAGAGGAGGATGGAACCGTCCTGGCCCACGGCGGCCGCCGCGCCGCGGGCCAGGCCGACGGGACGGGAGAGGTGCGAGAGCGGCACGCTGGGGCCCACGAACCGCCATTCGCGGGCCTGGGTGTTCACGATGACGAAGAATCCGTCGCGGCCGGGACCCGCGAGGCGCCCTCCGCCCAGGTCGGCGGGGGGGACCTCGACCGTGAGGTCCGAGGGGATGGGATTGCGCTCCCACAGGAGGTCTTTCTTGGCGCTCTGCCCGCCCAGGAGGGGGATGTGGAATTTCCCATCCGCCGTGAGAACCAGGAGGCTCGACGCGCGGCCGTTCTGGTTCTTGCGCGTCGGGGCGGTGAAGAGCCAGCGGGGGTTCGGGCCGGGCAGGGGAGCGCGCACTACCCCGTGGGTTTCGGGGGGATCCGCCCGGTCCCCCGTTTCGGCCGCCCCGCCGAGAGCGGGGATAATGAGAAGGGCGGCCAGGCAGATGCCGAGCCAGGGTTTCATCGGAGATGAGCCGGGCAACCGAGGCATCCCCCCGTCCTCCTCCGGAATGGGACCGGAATGCGCCCGGGCCGGCTTTCGCCGCCGCCAGCCCGGAGATCCGTGCCCGCTAGCCCGCCGTGATACCCCCGTCGGCCATGACGATGGAGCCGTTCATGAATTCGTTTTCCGGGGACACCAGGAAAAGCGCCGTCGCCGCCATGTTCTCCACGTCCCCGAACTGGCGGATGGGGATCTTGTTCCGGCGGTTCTCGGCGAACTCCGGGTCACTGGCCAGGCGCTGCCGATGGCCAGGCACTTGGTCAGGTTGTGCATCACGGCTTTTGTGCATGAATAGAGGCTGAAGTTCGCCGTGCCGTGCTCGCCCGCATCGGAGCCCAGCATGAGGATCTTCCCGCTCCTCTGGGGGACCATGATCCGGGCCGCCTCGCGGGAGGCGATGTAGGCCGCCTTGGCGTTCACTTGGAAGAGAAGTTCGATCTCCTCGTCCTCCACCTCGGCGATTGGCTTGAAGTTGCGCGTCCCGGCGCAGTTGACAAGGATGTCCAGCCCGCCCAGGAACTCCGCGCCGTCCCGCACGAGCCGGGCGGCGTCCTGGGAGCGGGCGAGGCTGTAGCCCTCGCCGCCGGCGCGCACGCCGTGCTTGGCGCACCCCTCGATGGTCCTGCGGAGCCCCTCGGCGTCGCTCCCGCCTGCGGCCCAGATGCTGGCGCCCTCGGACGCGAACTTCATGGCGAAGGCGGCCCCCATGCCGGACGAGGCTCCCGTGACGACCGCGCGCTTTCCTTCGAGAACTTTTTGCGGCATGCAATCCTCCAAGAGCTTGCAGACGTGGAAAGATGGAATGCCGGTATTATCTGCCGAAACGATGGATGGGCGTCAACAGGGGGCAGAGAGACCGCCGCCAGAGCCGGAGGGAGGCACGGCTCTCCGCGGGGAGGGCAGGGTTCGCAGGTTTTCCTCAGCTGCTCCGGCGAAGGTTGGCCAGGGTTGCAGGGGCGGGCAAGGCGCTTGCCTCTTCGCGTAAGACCGCCATTCTGGCTTCGAAGCAGGGCCCGCAGATGCCGTGCGAAACCCGCCCGGTTTCCTGGGACGAGGGCAGGATCCAGAGGCCCGAGTGCGCCTCCGGGAGACTCTCCTCGAGCTCGTCCACGATCACCTCATTGCAATAGCAGCATTGCTTGCTCCAGGCGGGTGACATTTATTTCCCTCCGTGACTCGTCAAGAGACCAGCGTTTCTTCTTTCTGGTAGCGCTTCTGGATTTCCTGGACTTCATCCAGGTGGCCGAAGAAGACGTCCAGCACCCGCGGGTCGAACTGGGTGCCCCGGCCCTCCCGGAGTATTTCCAGCGCGTGTCGGCTGGGGAAGGCCTCCTTGTAGGGCCGCTGGCTGGTGAGGGCGTCATAGACGTCCGCCACGGAGCAGATCCGCCCCCACAGGGGGATTTCCTCCTCATGGAAGCCGTTCGGGTAGCCTCCGCCGTCCCACCGCTCGTGGTGGGAGAGGGCGACCTTCTCCCCGGCCTGGAGCAGCTCGGAGGAGGAACTGCCCAGGATCCGC
>JACPCT010000265.1:0-5223 GCA_016184445.1 Candidatus Tectimicrobiota bacterium
GAAGGGAAGATAGAAGGCCGCCTCGGCCCCCGGGACCCGCGAAGCGGCCTCCCGCCCCGTGTCCGTCACGGTGGAGAGGACGACCCGCAGGCCGGGCCGCTTCTCCCGCAGCGCGGCCACGAGGGTGGCCGCCACCGCCATCTCCCCCATCGAGACGGCGTGAATCCAGAGGCGGCCTTCCCCGCCCGCGGGGGGAAGCTCCGGCGCGCCGCCCAGGCGCTCCCCCATCCCCCGGAGGCCCATCCGGCGCTTGCGCACCCGGAGGGCGTACCAGGCGGCCAGCGCGGGGGAGAGGAGATAGAGGCCGGCGGTGTAGATCGCGTAGGCGGCGGGCTTCATCGGGGGCCCGTCCGGCCGAGGCGGGCCCAGGCGCGCGCGTCCGCCTCCCGGAGCCGGCGCTCGAGCTCGCCCCGGCTGGCCGCCAGCGCCCCGGGCCCCTTGTCCGGGGGGACCCGGAGGGGTTCCCCGTAGCTCAGCACGAGGCGGCCGAAGGGGAGCGGGACCAGCGTCCCATCCCAGGTGGAAAGGCGGGCGAACCGGGAGAGCGCGAAACCGAGGGGAACGATGGGGCGGCCGGTCAAAGCGCCGAGCATGACGACCCCGGGCTTCAGGCGCCCGGGGGGCCCCTTGGGGCCGTCGGGCGTGACGACGAGATGAAACCCCTCCTCGGCGGCCCGCGCCATGCCCCGGAGGGCGGCGGCCCCCCCCTTGCTCCGGCCGCCGAGGGCGCTCGAGGAGCCCCGCACGGAGCGGCAGTCCAGCCGGACCAGGATCTGGGCGAGGAGCTCCCCGTCCCGGCTCCGGCTCACCAAGCAGGCGCGCCGCACGCTCCCGGGGTAGAAGAAGAACGGCAGGGCGAGGTTCCGGTGCCAGAACGCCCCGATGTAGGCCCCTCCGGGCGAGGCGAGCGCCTGGGCGTGGAAGTCCGGCTGGAGGATCTCGCCGCGCGACGTCGCGCAGGCCAGCCGCAGATAGCCCGCGATGGCCACACCGGCCATGCGGACGGAGAGGGGGGCCCGGGGGCTGCAGCCCCATTCATCGAAAACCGGCGCCTCTCCCGCCGCGTTCACCGGCCGCCCTCCAGAAGCCCCAAAATCCTCTCCGCCGCCCGGCCGTAGGGATCCGGCCCCTCCAAGGAGCGGCGGATGGCCTCCAGGGCCTCGCGCTGCCGCTCCCCCGCCCCGGGCTCTTCCATGATCCGGGCGAGGGCCTTCGCGATGGGGCCGGGGCGGACCCGCCTCTGATAGAGCTCGGGGGCGACCTCCCGCCCCGCGAGGAGGTTGACCAGGCTCAGGTAGTCCACCCGGATGAGGAAGTACTTGCTCAGCACGTAGGTCAGCGGGTCCGAGGCGTACACCACCGCCATGGGCGTCCCGAGCAGGCCGGTTTCGAGGGACGCCGTCCCGCTCGCTACCACGGCGGCGTCCGCCGCCCGCACCACCTCGGCCATCCGCCCCCGGACCACCCGGAGCGAGACCCCCCCGTCGCGCACCCGCTCCGAGACCTCCCCCGGCCGGAGGGCATCCGCCTCGGAGACGAGGAAGACGGCGTCCGGCCATTTTCCCCTGAGGAGCCTCGCCGCCCCCGTCATGGGCGCCAGGTGGCGGTCCACCTCCTTGAGGCGGCTGCCCGGCAGGAGGGCCACCACGCGGGCCGCCGGCGCGATGCCGAGCGCCCGCCGGGCCGCCTCGCGCCCGGGCGCCTCCTGCAGGGCGTGGGCGACCGGGTTGCCCACGAACTCCGCCTCCCCCCCCTCGCGGCGGAAATACGCCGGCTCGAACGGGTAGATGGTGAGGACGAGGTCGAAGGTCCGGGCGATGGTGCGCGCCCGGCCGCTCCACCACGCCCACACCTGGGGGGGAATGAAGTAGATGAGGCGCGGCCTCTCGGGGAGCCTGCGGAGGGCCCGGGCGAGGTTCACGTTGAACCCGGGGTAGTCCACGAGGATCACCGCCCGGGGCCGCTCCCGCCGCGCGCGGTCCATCAGATCCCGCCGCAGGCGCCGCAGCCGGGGGATGAGCCGGGGGACTCCGCCGAAGCCCACCACGGAGAGGGACTCAATCCCGTGGAGGATCTCGCAGCCGGCCCCGCGCAGCGCGCCGCCGCCCACGCCCGCGGCCCGCAGCCCCGGCTCCCTCCCCTTCAGGGCGGCCAGGAGGCGGCCCGCATGGGCGTCCCCCGAGGGCTCCCCCGCCACGAGCCAGATCGGGGAGGCCCCGGCGCTCATCGCTCTCCTTCGCCGGACCAGCCGATCAGGGCGACGCCCGCCGCGTCGGCCTCCCGCGCGAGGCGGTCCCGCTCGAGGAGGAAGGTGCGCCTGGCCTCCACGAGGATGGCAGCCGCGCCGCCCTCGCGGGCCGCATCGAGGGTGCCGCGGCCCACCACGGGGATGTCGTAGCGGAGGTCCTGCCCGGGGCGGGCCGCCTTGCAGACGAGGGCCCCCCTGCCGGCGAGGCGGCAGCCGCGGCGGATGGCCTCGTCCGTCCCCTCCACCGCCTCGACCGCCACCACCGCCCCCTTGCGCACCACCACCGTCTGGCCGATGTCCAGCCGGGCGGCCTCGCGGGCCATCCGGATGGCGTAACCGGCGTCCTTCCGCTGGGCCTCCTGCAGCCGGCGCCGCCCGATCGGGCCCTCCGGGGCGAGAAGGTGGCCCAGGAACTCGGTCTGGGGAAGCACCCGCAGGCCGTTCTCCTCGGCGTAGCGGACGACCTCGTCCATGATGGTCACATCGGCCAGGTTCCCGGCCCGGCGGATGAAGCGCAGGGCGTCCAGGTCGAAGCGGAGGGTCTGGAAGAGGAGCCGCTTCTCCACCTTGCCGGCGAAGCCGATGCGGCGGACACCCTCGGCGCGGAGGAAGCGGATGATCTTCTTGGGCTGGCTGGGGGGGAGATGGGCGATGGCGTCCGCGCTGGGCGCCAGCTCCTGGCGGACGGGATCCGAGAGGGCCACCACCGCGACCTCACAGCCCCGCCCCCGCGCCGCGGAGAGAAACTCCCCCGCCAGGGCTCCTGAGCCGGCGATCAGTCCGATCCGCTCCGGGGATTGGGCCATTCTGGAAGGATCAGAGGCGGGCGGGCGCGGGCAGATTCAGCATCCGGACGACGCGGAGGGCCACCTCCAGCGACCTCAGCTCGCGATCGGAGTCCGCCACCACGGCGCCCGAGCGCACCGCTCCGAGGAAATGGCGGAGCTCGATCTTCAGGGGATTGTCCTTGTGGACGAACAGCCGCTCCACCTGGGACTGCTCGCGGTACTTGAGCTCCTCGCGCGAGAGCGAATGCTCGCTCGAGGCCTGGCGGTGGATGCGGAGCTCCTGGTCGGCGTAATCGAGCGTGATGTAGGCGTCCGGCTGGGTGACGGCGAGGGTGCGGATCTTGTTCTGCGTCACCCGGCTGGCGGTGAGGTTCGCGATGCACCCCCCGGCGAAGCGGATCTGGACGTTCGCCACGTCGTCCCTGTCGCTCAGGATGGAGGCGCCCGCCGCGGAAAGCTGGACGATCTCCTCGTCCACGAGGCGCATGGCGATGTCCAGGTCATGGATCATCAGGTCGAGCACCACCCCGTCCTCCCGGACCCGGGGGGAGAAGGGCCCCAGGCGGCGGCACTCGATGAGGATGGGGTCGCGGACGATCCGGCTCAGCTCCTGCACGGCCCCGTTGTAGCGCTCGACGTGCCCCACGTGGAGAACGAGGTCCTTCTTCTTCGCCAGGAGGAAGAGCGCGCGCGCATCGTCGATCGCCGGGCAGATGGGCTTCTCGACCAGGAGGTGGATGCCGTTCTCCAGGAGGAATCGGGCGACCGTCTGGTGCTGCGCGGTGGGGACGGCCACGATCGCCGCGTCCACGCGGCCCACGAGCTGCGCGGCGTCCGAGAGCGCGGCGGCGCCGTACCGGCCGGCCACCTCCTCCGCCCGGTGCCGGTTCAGGTCCGCCACGGCCGTCAGGCGGACGTCCACCAGCTCCGCGATGGCGGCCACGTGGTAGCTCCCCATGTGGCCCGCCCCGACGACACCCAAGCGTATCGCATCCATGCGCTCAAACCCTTCTCGGCGGGGAAACCTACACCGCCCCCTGGTAGATGCCGCGCTCCGAGGAGCGGATGAATTGTATCACGGTTTGGATCTCGCGTCCCGCGGGCAGTTCCGCCTCGATGCGGGCGGCGGCCTCCACGGCGGTCTTGGCCTCCTGGAACAGGATGCGGTAGGCCCGCTTCAGGTGGGCGCGCACCTCGGCCGGCACCTCCCGCCGGCGCAGCCCCACGACGTTGAGGCCGCGCACCCTCGGCGGATGCCCCTCGGCCGTCGTGTAGGGGGGGACGTCCTTGCGGACGCCGGAGGGTCCGGCGAGGAGGACCCCCGGTCCGATGCGGACGAACTGGTGCACGCCGATGAAGTTCGTGACGAAACAGTCATCCCCAACCTCCACATGGCCGCCGAGGGTGATCCCGTTGGAGAGGATGACCCGGTCCCCCACCTGGCAGTCGTGGGCCACATGGGAGCCCACCATAAGGTAGCAACCGGCGCCCACCCGGGTCGTCTTTCCCTCATGCATCGAGCGGTGGATGGTGGCCGCCTCGCGGACGACCGTGCCACCGCCCACCTCGAGCCCTCCCCCCGGGCCCTTCAGCTTGACCACCTGGGCCTCGGCGCCGATCACCGCGCCCGGGAACACCCGGCAGCCGGGCCCGAGGACGGCCGGGCCTTCCAGGATGGCGTGGGCGCCCACCTCGCAATCCTCCCTCAGGCAGACGCCCGCGCCCACGGCGGCTCCCGGGCCGACGCGGACCCCCGGGGCGAGGATGGCGCCCGGGTCGACGTGCGCGGAGGGATGGATGCGGCTCACGGCGCGGCGGGGCGGGGCACGCTCACGGCGGTCAGGACGGTGTCGGCGGCCGCCTCCCCCTCGACGAGGGCGGCGCCCTCCATCCTCCAGAAATTCCCGCGGCTCTGGAGCAGCTTGACCTCGAGCCGGAGCTGATCGCCCGGGAGGACGGCGCGGCGGAAGCGCGCTCGCTCGATCCCCCCGAAGAAGAAGTCCGTCCCCGCCTCCACCTTGTTGAGGGCGAAGAGGCAGAGGAGGCCCGTCTGGGCCAAGGCCTCGACGATGAGGACCCCGGGCATGATGGGGCGGCCCGGGAAGTGCCCGGCGAAGAAGGGCTCGTTGTGGGAGACGTTCTTCTGGGCCACGATGGCGACGGCCTGGGGGTCGAGCTCCAGCACCC
>JACPCT010000265.1:5252-6447 GCA_016184445.1 Candidatus Tectimicrobiota bacterium
CCGGTCTGGGCGGCGAGCCGGGCCCCGTCCCCGATGCTCACGTGATCGGCGATCCCCACCTGGCCGCCCATCAGGACCCCCCGTCCGATGCGGGCGCTGCCGGAGATGCCCACCTGGCCCGCCAGGGCGCAGTCCTCTCCCACGATCACGTTGTGGCCCACCTGGACAAGGTTGTCGATCTTCGTGCCCCGGCCGATGCGGGTCTCGCCCAGCGCCGCCCGGTCGATGGCGGTGTTGGCCCCGATCTCCACGTCGTCCTCGATGACGACGGTCCCCCGCTGGGGGAACTTGGACAGGCGCCCCTGTTCATCGGGCACGTAGCCGAAGCCGTCCGCCCCGATGACGGCTCCCGCGTGGATGACGACCCGCTCCCCGATCCGCACGCCGGGGTAGAGGACGCAGTTCGGATGGATCACGCAGTCCGCCCCGAGCTTCACTCCCTCCCCGATCCGGGCGCCCGCGCCCACCTGGCAGCGGTCCCCGACCTCGGCGCCGCCCGCGATGGACGCCAGGGAACCCACGCAGACGCCCTGGCCGAGGCGGGCGCCGGGGTCGATGGAGGCGGAGGGATGAATCCCCGAGAGCCGGGGCGGGGCGGGGCGCAACAGCTCCACCGCGCGGGCGAAGGCCCGCCTGGGATGGGCACAGCGGATGCCCGGCCGGCCGGGGTCCGCGCCGGGGGGAACGATCAGGGCGCCCGCCGAGGTGGGGGACTTGAGCCTCTCGGGCGCGTCGGCGCAGCTGAGCGACTGGGGGCCGGCGGTGGAGTACTCGGCCACGTCGCGCACATCGAAGGCGCCATCCCCCACCACCTCGCCCCCGACGATCCGCGCGACCTCCGAAAGCCGCATCGCTATTTCTTCTTCTTGCTGTCGTAGACCCGGATGACTTTGTCCGTGATGTCGCTCGCCGGCGTGGCGAACAGGACGCCGCTCATCGTGCTGTCCAGGATCAAATCGAGCTTGTCGTCGCGCCCGATCTGGTGAACGATGTCGCGCAGCTCCTTGATGATCTGGGTGATCGCCCGGCGCTGGCGCTCGGTCAGGTCCCGCTGGCTGTCCTCCAGCAGGCGCTTCATTTCGTCCTGCTCGCGGATGATGTCACGCTGGCGCCGGCGCAGATCCGCGGTCTTCCGCGCTCGCTCCTCCTCGCGCCAGATGGCGCCCTTCTGCTCGATCTCGATCTGCAGATCCTG
>JACPCT010000334.1 GCA_016184445.1 Candidatus Tectimicrobiota bacterium
CACCTCGCAGCCCTCCTGCGCACGCCTATCGGATCACCTCGTCCGCCTGGAAGAGGAGCGTCGGGGGGATCGTCAGACCGAGGGCTTTGGCGGTTTTGAGGTTGATCACCAGCTCGAGTTTGATGGGCTGCTCGACCGGCAGATCCCCAGGCTTCGCCCCCCGAAAGATCTTGTCTACGAAGCCCGCCGCGCGGTAGTACAGGTGAGGATAGCTCACTCCGTAGGAGCTCAGTCCGCCGGCGTCGACGAACTCTCTTGATGGATACATCGTAGGCAGCCGATGCTTCGTCGCAAGTTCGGTGATGGACTGAAGACTCGCTTGTGTAACCCCGTCCGGCCCCACGACGAGCGCGTCAGCACGAGATATGATGGCGGCATCGAACAAGGGTCCGATTTCCTCAGACTTCCGCACGTCAAGGAGCTGAGGCTCGATGCCCAGGGAGCGGGCCGCCGTCTCGATCTCTTTCCACTGAGGCGGGAACAAAGGGTTGCCCATGTTCAGCAGGGCCGCGATTCGTTTGATGCCAGGAAGCATCTCCCGGAGCAGCTCGACCCGCTTCCCGGAGAGTTCGGTGGCAAACGCGTTGAGCCCTGTGACATTTCCGCCTGGTCGTGCCAAGTTGGCAACGATGCCGAGCCCCAAAGGGTCGCCAATCGCTGCCATGACTACGGGAATGGATCCGGCGGCATTCTTGGCGGCCAGGGCAGCCGGGGTCCCTCGTGTGACAAGCACGTCAACCTGCAGACGAACCAGCTCGGTTGCCAACGCCGGGAACCGACTGGCGTCGCCGTCGGCCGATCGATATTCGATGACGAGGTTCTGCCCCTCAATGTATCCCAGGGCACGTAAACCGTGTCGGAAGGCATCAAAGTTAGCAGCGTTCAGTACCAGCGAGATCGTCTCCAGCACGCCGACGCGATAGACCCTCTTCACCTGCTGCGCGTCGGCGGGGAACGGCATTGAGAGGCAGGAGAGGATCACGAGGAGGGTGACCAGCCTTCTACTAATCATCTCACTTTCTGTTGCCCGAACTCGCATTCGTCTCTCCCTCGCTTTGGATCCACTGCCTATCGACTGTCCGGTCGAAGCCTAACAATAATTAGGCCGATCCGCATAAGCCGCGGAATTTATTTTGGCTGCCCGCATCACATGCCGTTGATTCATCGGGCGGGGCCGCGGTAACGCCTTCCGTCCCAGCCGGTTGCGTCCGGTGCCTTGACGTATTATGGCGTCTTATGCGGATCGGCATAAACCGGCATTTCCCATCCGTTTGATCGGATGCCCGGCTAGGCCTCGTCCAGCACCTCGACGGCCTTGAAGGGCCTCCCCTCCAGGAACTCCAGGCTGGCGCCCCCGCCCGTGCTGACGTGGGTGACCTGCTCGCTCAGCCCCGCCTGCTCGATGGCGGCGGCGCTGTCCCCGCCCCCGATGACGGTGGTGGCGCCCTTGGCCGTCGCGGCGGCCAGGGCCTTCGCGACCGCCAGGGTCCCGGCGTCGAAGGGCTTGGTCTCGAAGACCCCCATCGGGCCATTCCATACCACGGTCTTCGCCCCGGCGATGAGTCGGGAGAAGATGTCCACCGACTTGGGCCCGATGTCCAGCCCCATGAGCTCGCCGGGGACCTCCCCCTCGGTCACCCGGGAGGGCGCGTCCGCCTTGATCTCGGCCGCAGAGACGATGTCCACCGGGAGCTGGAGCTTCGCGCCGCCCAGGCTCCGCAGGCGGGCGGCCTCGGCCGCCTTGTCCTCCTCGACCAGGCTCTTCCCGGTCTTCTGGCCCGCGGCCCGCATGAAGGTGAACATCATCGCGCCCCCGATCAGGACGTGGTCGCACTTGGCCAGCAGGGCCTCGATGACCCCGATCTTGTCCGAGACCTTGGCCCCCCCGAGGATGGCGACGAAGGGCCGCCGGGGGCTGTTCAGGGCGTCGCCCAGGTACTTGAGCTCCTTCTCCAGGAGGAAGCCCGCCACCCGGGGCTTGCCCGCCATCGCCTGGGGGACGGTGAGCATGCTCGCGTTGTCGCGGTGGCAGGTGCCGAAGGCGTCGTTCACGTAGACGCCGGCCAGGGCGGCCATCTGCTTGGCGAAGGCGGTTTTCTTCTCCTTGAGGGCGGGGTCCTTCGCGCCGTCCTTGTCCTTGATCTCCTCGGCGGAGTGGAAGCGGACGTTCTCGAGCAGGCAGCACTCCCCGTCCCGGAGCTCCGCCACGGCCTTCTCGGCCTCGGGGCCCACGCAGTCCGGGGCGAAGGCGGCGGGCTGGCCGAGCAGCTCCCCGAGGCGCCTGGCCACGGGGGCGAGGGTCCACTGCCGGTTGGCCTCCCCGCCGTCCCCCTTGGGGCGGCCGAGGTGGCTGGCCAGGATCAGCCGGCCGCCCCCCTTGAGGACGTGCCGGATGCTGGGAAGCGCCATCCGGATGCGGCGGTCGTCCGTGATGGCGCCGCTCTTGTCCTGGGGCACGTTGAAGTCCACCCGCATGAGGACCCGCTTGGAGCGCACGTCGATGCCCGCGATCGTCTTCTTGGCCATGTCGCTCTCTCTGGAGGAAAAGTGTGGGGGGGATGATTCCAGCCGCGTTGGCTTCCTGAAACTCAATATAGGTACAATCGGGCGTTTGGGCACATCTTTTGGGCGGAGTCCGGGCGGGTGCGCGCTCGTCGGGGGCCGTCCGGGCCGCTGGGAAATGGGAGGGAGGAGACGGATGGCGGTTTCCATCGACTTGAGCGGGAAGTGCGCCCTGGTGACCGGCGGGAGCCAGGGCATCGGCCGCGGATGCGGGGAGTGGCTCGCCCGGGCGGGGGCGGCGGTGGCCCTGGTGGCCCGCAACGGCAAGAACCTGGAGGAGGCCGCCCAGGGCATCCGGAAGGGGGGCGGGCGCGCCGAGGCCCTCGCCGCCGACCTGACCGAGCCGGGCAGGACCGAGTGGGCCGCCGAGGAGACGGTGAGACGCCTGGGGGGGCTCGACTTCCTGGTGAACGTGGCCGGCACCGCCCGCCGCTCCGACCCCGCCGAGACCACGGACGACGACATCGACCTCTCGATAAACCTCAAGGTCCGCGCCGCGGTGCGGCTGGTGAGGGCGGCCGTCCCCCACATGAAGGCGCGGGGCGGGGGCAGCATCATCTTCATCCTGGGGCTCGCTCACCTCCAGACGTCGGTCTGGCACGGCTCGGGCTGCATGTCGAACGGCATGCTCGTCCCCTATAAGCACCAGCTCGCCCGGCGCGTGGCGCCCTGGCACATCCGGGTGAACGCCGTGAACCCCGGCGTGACCGAGACTCCCCGCATGTCCCTCCAGGAGCGGCGGATCGCCGAGATGACCGGGAAGAGCGTGGACGACGTGGCGCGGGAGCGGCTGGCGTCCATCCCGCTGGGGCGCTTCGGCCAGGTGGACGACGTGGCCAAGCTGGTCCTCTTCCTGTGCTCGGACCTGGCGGGCCACATCACGGGCGAATCCATCGCCGTGGACGGCGGGGAGACCAACGCCGTGCGCTAGGGCGGCCCCGGCGCGGCCTACCTCCGGCCGAAGATGTCTTCCCGCAAAGCCTCCCCCGTGCCGGGGGAGGCTTTCGCTTTCCGCGCCAGGGCGATGGACCAGCCCACCAGGACGGCGTTCAGGACGAGGAAGAAGAGGAAGACCGGCAGCCCGCCCACCTGGGCCGCCCGCTCGTGCAGCGCGTAGAAGCGCTCGGCGGGCAGGGCGGCGAGCCGGACCCCCTCGCGCAGCACCGTCATCCCCAGCACCGAGAGAAGGGCCCCCAGCGAGGCGGCCCCGAGGAGGCCGGGCCGGAGGGAGGCCCTCCCCCACACGGTGAACCAGATCGCGGCCTGGATCAGCCAGCCGATCAGGGCGAGGCCGAGGTAGGGCCCCCCGGCCCCTCCCTGGACGAACGCCCGGGCGGCGGGCGAGAGGAGGGAGCCGTAGCCCGTCCCGGCGAGGGCGCTGAGGAGGAGGCCCGCCAGGGCGATGGCCGCCAGGCGGCGCAGCTCATAAGGGGGGACCTCCCGGGCCTGGCCGTAGGTCAGGTGAAACTGCCATCCCAGGAGGAGCGCCATCACGGGAAGGGTGCCCAGCGTCCAGACCGCGAGGCGGGGGAGGAGGTGGGCGCTCCAGAAGAAGAGGGAGTCCGAGCCGTAGAAGGCGGGCCAGGCCGCGGGCTGGAGGCTCAGCAGATGGTTCTCCGTCCAGGAGTAGCCGGTGAAGCCGAAGCACAGCCAGGCCGCCAGGGCGATGGCCCCGCCCCGCGCCGGGGGGCCTTCGGTGACCCAGCGGGTCTTGAGGATATAGAGCAAGTAGAAGCCCGCGATCAGGACGGGAAGGATGGCCATCCAGCGGTGGAAGAGCAGGAGGTTCGCCGTGTAGAAGGGCCGCGGATAGAGGATTTGGACGAAGAGGAGAGGCGCCACCCCCGCCGTGATGGCGCCGCTCAGGGCGAAGGGCATCCAGTCCCGCAGGATCTCGGCGAGGGGAGAGCGGTGGCGGGAGGCGGCGAAGCCGCCGGGGAGGAAGTGGACCGCCACGAGGTAGCCTGTCCCTGCCAGGACATAGCTCATGAACAGCACATGGATGAGCAGGGTGAGGACGTAGAAGGAGAGGTAGAGGGCGGTCGGAGGGGGGAAGCCGAAGGGGAAGGGGGCGCTCACCGCTTCCCTTCCCGCTGGGAGGCTGGGTGGATTCCCGCTTCCTGGAGCCAGCGGTCGATCTGGACGATGGTGGGAATTTCGTTCGAGAGGGGCCATTCCTGCGGCCGCCGCGCCCGGTTCCAGGAGATCAGCTGGACCAGGGCCTCCAGCTCGTCCGCCGTCCCGGCGAAGGGAGGCATGAAGGGCTTGGTGAGCTGGAGCTTGGCGATGTTCAGGCGCAGCTGCTCGAGGGTCCAGGTGCCCGCCAGGTGCACCAGGCCGTTCGCCCCGGCCACCGTGTGGCAGACGCCGCACTGGAAGCGGAAGACCTTGGCCCCGAGGCGCACCTGATCGTTCGGGTAAGCCCCGGGATGGCGGAGGGGGTAGGGGTCCCGGGTCACCGAGCCGACCCGCCGCAGCTCGGCGACCTCGGCCGGGGCGATGGAGTTGGAGAAGAGGGTGCCTCGGACGGTGTAGGGCTTCCGCACCCCCTCCCGGACGAACTCCCCCCCGCCCGTGGCCACGAAGGCCAGGCCGCAGAGCAGGGTGGCCGTCGCCC
>JACPCT010000335.1 GCA_016184445.1 Candidatus Tectimicrobiota bacterium
TGGCCGTCCAGCATCCCCACGTCCACCAGCTGGCCCTCGCCCGTGCGCTCGCGGTGGAAGAGGGCGAGGAGGATGCCGTTCGCGGCCAGCATCCCCGCCGTGATGTCGGCGACCGAGGCGCCCACCTTGGCGGGGGGGCCGTCCGGCTCCCCCGTAAGGCTCATCACTCCGCCCTCGCCCTGGATGACCACGTCGAACCCCGGCTCGCCCCGGCGGGGGCCCGTCTGGCCGAAGCCCGAGACCGAGCAGAAGACGGCGCGCGGGTTCAGGCGGTGGATCTCCTCCCAGGGGAAGCCCAGCTTCTCCAGGGTGCCGGGGCGGAAGTTCTCGACCACCACGTCCGAGGCGCGGATGAAGCCGGCGAGGAGGGCCTTGCCCTTTTCGTTCTTGAGGTTGATGGTGACGCTCTTCTTGTTGCGGTTGATCGAGATGAAGTAGGTGCTCACCCCGTTCAGGAAGGGCGGGCCCCAGGCGCGGGTGTCGTCGCCCCCGTCGGGGTTCTCGACCTTGATGACCTCGGCCCCCATGTCCCCCAGCATCATGGTGCAGTAGGGCCCGGCCAGGATGCGGGTGAGGTCCAGCACCCGGATTCCCTCGAGCGGCGCGGGCATGCGCGGCGTCTCTCTTTCAGGGCCGGAGGAGCGAGATCAGCACGCCGGCCGCGACGGCCGAGCCGATGACGCCCGCCACGTTGGGCCCCATCGCGTGCATGAGGAGGTGGTTCCGGGGGTTGGCCTCCTGGCCCACCTTCTGCACCACCCGCGCGGCCATGGGGACGGCGCTCACCCCGGCCGCGCCGATGAGGGGGTTCAGGGGCTCCTTGCTGAAGCGGGCCATCACCTTCCCGAAGAGGACGCCCGAGGCCGTCCCGATGCTGAAGGCCAGGAAGCCCAGGAGGAGGATGCCGAGGGTCTCCAGCTTGAGGAAGGTGTCGGCCCGCATGGAGGCCCCGACCGAGGTCCCGAGGAGGATGGTGACGATGTTCAGGAGCTCCCCCTCGGAGGTGCGCAGGAGGCGGTCCACGAGGCCGGCCTCCCGGAAGAGGTTGCCCAGCATGAGCATCCCGATGAGGGGCACGGCCGAGGGCACGATCAGCCCGCAGAGGATGGTCGAGACGATGGGGAAGAGGACGCGCGCCGTCTTGGGCACGGGCTTGAGCTGGAGCATGACGCGGGCGCGCTCCTCCTGCGTGGTGAGGGCCCGCATGATGGGGGGCTGGATCAGGGGGACGAGGGCCATGTAGCTGTAGGCGGCGACCGCGACGGGGCCCAGGAGCTCGGGCGCGAGCTTGGAGGCGGTGTAGATGGCCGTGGGGCCGTCCGCCCCGCCGATGATGCCGATGGCCCCCGCCTGGGGCAGGTTGAAGCCCAGCAGCACGCTCAGGATGAGGGCGCCGAAGATGGCGAACTGGGCGGCCGCCCCGAGGAGGAGGGTCTTGGGGTTGGCGAGGAGGGGCCCGAAGTCCGTGAGGGCGCCTATCCCCATGAAGATGACGGGCGGGAAGATGCCGAACTTCACCCCGAAGTAGAAGTAGTAGAGGAGCCCGCCCTCGTCGAACATGCCTCCGCCGGGCATGTTCGAGAGCAGCATCCCGAAGGCGATGGGGAGGAGGAGCAGGGGCTCGAACTCCTTCACGAGCGCCAGGTAGAGCAGGAGGCAGGCGACGCCGATCATGAGGAGGTCCCCATACCGCATCGCGTAGAAGCCCGTCTCGCGGAGGAAGAGAGTCCCGGCGCCGCCCAGGTTCGTCATGCGATCTCCATGAGCACCTGGCCGGTCTCGACCTTGTCACCCTGGCGCACCTTTACGGATTTCACCGTGCCCGCCGCCTCGGCCGTGATGAGGTTCTCCATCTTCATGGCCTCGAGGACGAGGAGCTTCGTCCCCACGGCCACCGGGTCGCCCTCCTTGACCGCCACCGAGAGCACCTGGCCGGGGAGGGGGCTGAGGACGGGGTAGGCGCCTCCCCCCGCGCGCTGGACCGGTGCGGGCCTGGGGGCTGCGGGGGGGCGGGGGAGCGGGGGGGCGGCGGCCGGGAGGGGGTTCTCCTCCTCTACCTCGACGATGTGCTCCTGGCCGTCCACCACGATCCGGAGGCGGCCCGTGCCCTCCTCCCGCCCGGCGCTGACGGCGTAGCGCCTGCCGCCGACGGTCAGGTGGAAGTTCCTCGCCGGGGCCTCCTCAGGGGGGCGCCGGCCCGCCCCCGGGCCGCCCAGCGGGTGGAGCGGCGGGTGACGGGCGGGACGTAGAGGGGCGGCCGCTCGGTCTCGATGAAGTGGGCGGCCGCGGCGGCGAGCACAAGCTCCAACGGGTTCTCCTGCGCCGCGGGGGGGCTGGGGACGGCCTGGGCCGGAGCCTGCGCTTGCTCGCGGTAGAGCCAGGTGAGGAGCTGCATCGTCCACATCAGGAGGATGAGGGAGATGTACACCACCCCCATGCCGAGGGCGGCGAGGATGAGGGACTGCACGAAGAGGGCGAACACGCGTCCGGCTCCCTAGAGGGGGATGTTGCCGTGCTTCTTGTCGGGGCGCTGCTGCCGCTTGCGGGAGGTCATCTCCAGCGCCCGGAGCAGCTCCCGCCGGGTGAAGCGGGGCTCGATGATGGTGTCCACGAGGGCCTGGCCCGCCGCGGTGTAGGGCTTGGCGAAGAGCCGGCGGTACTCCTCGATCTTCTGCCGGCGGACGGCCTCGGGGTCGGCCGCCTCGCCGATCTCGCGGCGGAAGATGATGTTCGCGGCCCCGTCGGGCCCCATGACGGCGATCTCGGCGGCCGGGTAGGCGATGACGCGGTCGTAGCCCAGGCCGAAGCCGCTCATGGCGATGTAGGCCCCGCCGTAGCTCTTGCGGAGGATGACGGCGACCTTGGGGACGGTGGCCTCGCTGTAGGCGAAGAGCACCTTGGCCCCGTGGCGGATGACGCCGCCGTGCTCCTGGCGGGTGCCGGGGAGGTAGCCGGGCACGTCCACGAAGTTGACGAGGGGGAGGTTGAAGGCGTCGCAGAAGCGGACGAAGCGGGCGAGCTTGTCCGAGCTGTCGATGTCCAGCACCCCGGCCAGGTGGGAGGGCTGGTTCCCCACCACTCCGATCGGGCGGCCCTCCAGGCGCGCGAAGCCGACCACGATGTTCCTGGCATAGCGCTCCTGCACCTCCATGAAGTCCCCGGCGTCGAACACGTTGCGGATGACGTCCCGCACGTCGTAGGCGCGCTTCTCCTCGGCGGGGACGACCTTCTCGAGCTCGGGGTTCTCCTCGGGGGGCCAGTCAGGGAGGGGCGCCAGGGGGGGGTCGTCCAGGTTGTTGGCGGGGAGGAAGGAGACGAGCTTGCGGATGAGCTCGAAGCACTCGCGCTCGTCCCGGGCCACGAAGTGGGCGTTGCCGCTCAGGGCGCTGTGCACATGGGCGCCGCCCAGGTCCTCGAAGGAGACCTCCTCCCCCGTCACGGCCTTGATGACGTCGGGGCCCGTGATGAACATCTTGCTCAGGCCCTCGACCATGAAGACGAAGTCGGTGATGGCGGGGGAGTAGACCGCTCCGCCCGCGCAGGGGCCCAGGATGACCGAGATCTGGGGGATGACGCCCGAGGCCAGGGTGTTCCGCTCGAAGATGCGGGCGTAGCCGTCGAGGGCGCGCACCCCCTCCTGGATGCGGGCGCCGCCCGAGTCGAGGATCTGGATGAAGGGGCAGCCCGCTTTCATGGCGAGGTCGATGGCGTGGACGATCTTCTGGGCGTGGGTCTCCCCCAGCGAGCCGCCCAGGGTGCCGAAGTCCTGGGCCGCGGCGAAGACGAGCTGGCCGCCGATCCGCCCGCTGCCGGTCACTACCCCGTCCCCGGGGGCGCGGCGCTTGTCCATCCCGAAGTCCGAGGAGCGGGACTCGGCGAAGAGGTGAAACTCGGCGAAGCTGCCCGGGTCCAAGAGCAAGCCCAGGCGCTCGCGCGCGGTCAGCTTGCCCTGCTTGTGCTGGCGCTCCTCGGAGGCCTTGCCCCCGAGCGCCTCGGCCTCCGCGACCCGGCGGCGCAGATCCTCAATATGTTCCTGCATGGAGCCCCCTGCGGTGTCTGGGACCGCTTGAGAACATGCGGGGAGGGCGTCCCTGGAGCCGCGCCCGCCCCCTTGCCCGGAAGGCCGAAGGGATGTATTTAAAGCCCTCTCCCCGCCGCGTCAAGCGGCCGGGGCGTCCCAGTTCATGATGCCCGCGTGGAGGAGCTGGCCGGGGAGTTGCCGCCCCAGCAGGGACTCGGCCAGGGCCACCGCCCCGAGGAGCTGGGGGAGGTCGATCCCTGTCCCGATCCCCATCTCGTGGAGCATGTTCACGGTGTCCTCGGTGGCGATGTTGCCGCTCGCGCGCGGGGCGAAGGGGCAGCCCCCCATCCCCCCGGCCGAGGCGTCGAAGCCCTCCGCCCCGGCCCCGAGCCCCGCCAGCACGTTCGCGAGCCCGGCCCCCCGCGTGTTGTGGAAGTGGAGGCCGAAGCGCGCCCCCGGGAAGCGCCCCTTCAGGTGCTCCAGCATCCGGCGCACCGAGGCGGGGTTCGTCACCCCCACCGTGTCGGCGAGGGTGATCTCCTCGCAGCCCATCTCCAGGTACTCCCCCGCCACCCGCTCCACCGCCTCCAAGGGCACCCGGCCCTCGTAGGGGCAGCCGAAGGCGGTGACCACCCCCCCGCGCATGGGGAGGCGGGCCTCCCGGGCCAGCTTCGCCGCCTCGCGGGCGGCGCCCAGCATCGCCTCCCGGCCCGCCCGGAGGTTCTTCTGGTTGAAGGACTCGCTCGCCGCCACGAAGAGCACGATGCGGTTCACCCGGCACTTCAGCGCCCGCTCGATGCCCCGCACGTTGGGCACGAGGGCCTCGTAGGCTGTCCCCGGCCGCCGCTGGATGCGGGCCAGCACCTCCTCCGCGTCCGCCATCTGGGGGACGTGCTTGGGGTGGACGAAGCTCGTCACCTCGACCCGCGGCACCCCCGCCCCGGTCAGGAGGTCCACCAGGCGCACCTTGGCCTCGGTGGGGACGAAGGTTTTTTCGATCTGGAGGCCGTCCCGGGGCCCCACCTCGATGATCGTGGCGCGGGCGGGAAGGGTCATGGCGCCCTCCTGGCTGAGGGAAGATGCCTCACTTCTTCAAGTGCCTGTCGAAGTAGGCGATGACCTTGGCGATGGCGTCGAGCTGG
>JACPCT010000336.1 GCA_016184445.1 Candidatus Tectimicrobiota bacterium
CTACCTCCTCCATCACCGGCACAACCCGGTGGACTGGCACCCCTGGGGGGAGGAGGCCCTGCGCCGGGCCCGGGAGGAGGACAAGCCCATCTTCCTCTCGGTGGGCTACTCGGCCTGCCACTGGTGCCACGTGATGGAGCACGAGAGCTTCGAGAACGAGGAGATCGCCCAGATCCTCAGGGACCACTTCATCAGCATCAAGGTGGACCGCGAGGAGCGGCCCGACATCGACGCCATCTACATGGAGGCGGTCCAGCTCATGGCGGGCCAGGGGGGCTGGCCGATGAGCGTCTTCCTGCTGCCGGACCTGCGGCCCTTCTTCGGGGGCACCTACTTCCCCCCCGAGGACCGCTGGGGGCGGCCCGGCTTCAAGCGGGTGATCCTGCGCCTGGCGGAAATCTACAAGACCCACCGGGAGGACCTCGTGGAGAGCGCCGCGAAGCTCACCGGGGCCATCGGGCAGCTGGGCCTCTCCGCCCCGGCGCGGGAGAGCCTCCCCCGCGAGGCCGTCTCGAACGCCGCGGCGGAGCTCTCCCAGCGCTTCGACTCCCAGTGGGGGGGCTTCGGCGGGGCGCCCAAGTTCCCGCCCTCGATGGCCCTCATGCTCCTGCTCCGGGAGTGGCGCCGGACGGGGGAGCGGAACCTCCTCGACATGGCCGAGTTCACCCTCCAGCGGATGGCCCTCGGCGGGATGTACGATCAGCTGGGCGGGGGCTTCCACCGCTACAGCGTGGACGACCGCTGGCTCATCCCCCACTTCGAGAAGATGCTCTACGACAACGCTCTCCTCGCGCGCGTTTACATCGAGGCCCACCAGGCCACGGGCGGCGCCTTCTACGGCTCGATCGCGGCGGACGTGCTCGACTACGTCCTGCGGGAGATGACCTCGCCCGAGGGCGGTTTCTACTCCGCCCAGGACGCCGACAGCGAGGGGGAGGAGGGGAGGTTCTTCGTCTGGACCCCGCAGGAGATCGCGGCGGTGCTGGGGCCGGAGGAGGGCCGGGTCGTCAGCCGCTTCTACGGGGTGACCGAGGGGGGCAACTTCGAGCACGGCAAGAGCGCCCTGCACGTCCCCTGGCACGTCGCCGCCTTCGCGAGGGAGGAGGGGATGGAGGCCGGCGAGCTCCTCGGCCTCCTCCAGCGCGCCCGCCGTAGGCTCCTCGGCGCCCGCGAGAAGCGCGTCAAGCCGGGCCTGGACGACAAGGTCCTCACGAGCTGGAACGGCCTCATGATCGGCGCGATGGCCCTGGGCGGGCGCGTCCTGGAGCGGAGCGACTGCGTCGAGGCGGCGCGGCGGGCGGCGGGGTTCGTGCTGGAGCGCATGCGGGGGGAGCGGGGCCTGCTGCGCACCCACCGGGGCGGCCAGAGCCGCCTGAACGCCTACCTGGACGACTACGCCTTCCTGCTCGCGGGCCTCCTCGACCTCTATGAGGCGTCCTTCGAGCCGCGGTGGATCCGCGAGGCGGCCCGGCTCGCCGAGGAGATGATCGATCGTTACCGGGACGAGGACGGCGCCTTCTTCTTCACCTCCAGGGATCACGAGGCCCTCATCGTCCGGAAGAAGCCGGGCCAGGACGGCGCCATCCCCAGCGGGAACTCGATGGCGGCGCTGGGTCTCCTGCGGCTGGCCAAGCTGACGGGGGAGGCGCGCTTCGCCGGCCTGGGCGCGGGGGTCCTCCGGGCCTTCGGCGGGTACCTGGAGCGGGCGCCCGCCGCCTTCCACATGATGCTCGTCGCGCTGGACTTCCACCTGGACACGCCGGTCGAGGTCGCCGTCGTGGGGAAACCCGCCGCGCCGGACACCCGCGAGGCCCTGCGGGCCGTGGACGCGGAGTTCGTCCCCAACAAGGTGCTGGCCTTCCTGCCGGAGGAGGATGGCGGCGAGGCCGAGGCGGCCGTGCCCCTCCTGCGCGGCAAGAAGGCCATCGGCGGCGCGGCGACGGTCTATCTGTGCGAGGATTTCACTTGCAAGGAGCCGCTGACCGACCCGGCGGCGGTGCGGAGGGCGCTGCGCCCCGCCCACCGGGATTGAGGCGCGCCCTCCTCAATACTTCGTCCGCACCACGAAGGCGGGGTAACCCTCCCCGCGCAGGAGGTTCGCCAGCTTCCGCGCGTCCGTCTCCTGGGCGTAGCCCCGCACCCAGACCTGGGCGTAGCGAAGGTCGCCGTTCCAGCCCTGGACCACCCGGGGCGGCCGGGCGGCGGCGCCGTTGAGGCGGCCGGCCAGGCGGCCGGCCTGGGCGGGGGTGAGGCCTCCGACCACGATGGCCCAGGCGGCCCTCGGATCCTCGGGGACCTCGGTGGGCGTCAGCCGCACAGGGGCGAGCCCCCTCCTCTCCATGTCCAGTTGCCGGGCGGCGGCCCGCGAGAGGTCGATGACGCGCCCGTCCACGTAGGGCCCGCGGTCGTTGATGCGGACCTCGACCTCGCGCCCCGTGTCCGTCCGCTGGACCCGCACCTGGGAGTTGAAGGGGAGGGTCCGGTGGGCGGCGGTCAGGGCGTTCATGTCGTAGACCTCGCCGTTGGCCGTCCGCTTGCCGTGGTAGGGGTCGCCGTACCAGGAGGCGACGCCGGCGAGCTCATCCTGGGGGAGCCGGGCGGGCGCCGCCTCCTGCCTCGTGGCGCAGCCGCTGAGGAACGTGAGGCCGAGAACGAGCAGCAGAGGGACGGCGCAGCGCCGCCACCGCTTGGCGGCGGGCGGTACGGAGAGGGGCTGCATGGTCTCCCGGGTCTCCCTGCGGGCGGAGGGAGGGGGGCGCTATTCGGCGAAGGGCACCGCCAGCCGGATGAAGCGCGCGAGCAGTTGGTGGTCGAAGTGCCCCTTGCTGTCCTGCATGATGGTGAAGGCGGCCATCTTCGAGAGCGCCTCCTTGTAGGAACGGCGCGTCGTCAGGGCGTCGTAGACGTCCGCGACGGCGCAGATCTTCCCGTAGCGGCCGATCTCGCTCTCCTTGAGGTTCCGGGGGTAGCCGTTGCCGTCGCACTTCTCGTGGTGCTGGAGGACGATCTGGGCGACCTCCTCGGAGATCTTGCCGGAGATCTTGACGAGGAGGTCGTAGCCGACGAGGGGGTGCTTCTTGATGATGGCCCACTCCTCGTCGTTGAGCTTGCCCTTCTTGTTGAGGATGTCGGTGCTGATGTCTTTCTTGCCGATGTCGTGGAGCAGGTAGCCCACGCCCAGGTCCTTGAGGAAGGCCGTGTTGTCGCCGCCGATGACGGCGCGGGTGAGGAGCATGGAGTAGAGGTAGACGTGCACGGAGTGGGTGTAGGTGTAGTAGTCGTGGATGGTGAGCTGGAAGAAGCTCTCGAGGGCGTTCGGCTCGTCCATTAGATTGTTCAGGGCGAGCACCGTGTCCTCGGCCTGGGCGTAACCGGCCTCGTTGAACTCCTGGAAGATCTCCTGCGTCTTCCGGGCGGCGGAGCCGTAGGCCACGGCCGCCTTGGCCTCGGTGGCGAGGGGGGTCTGGAGGATGCTCGTGAGGTTGGAGTCCACGAGGGACTGCCAGTTCACCTGGGCGTCCCGGTCGTAGTAGAGCCGGTCCGACTGCTTGCAGATTTCGCCGTAGGACTCGGGGGAGAGGGACTGCTGGCTCCGGAAGAGGAGCGAGAGCTCCTTCTCCTGGAGCATGTAGAGGTCCACCGGCGCGGGGGTCCCCCACGGGAGGTTCGGGAGGGCCACCGGGCGCAGCCGCACCCGCTTTTTCCCGGGATCTTCTTCTCCCCCCTCGCTGACCCGGAGCCGCTGCCGGGCCCGATCGTCTGGAGAAGGGCTGGAGGCCAATGGACCCCTCAACGGGATTCGCCGCCCCTTGCTTTGGCAAGCGGGGACCGGGCGGGCGCCAAGCACACCCTGGTTCCGGGCGGGCAGAACCCTTCCAAGCTACCAATTTCCCGGGCGGAAGGGAATCCGCCCCCGCGCCGGCCCCTAGCGGTACTTGGCGAAGGTCGCGGTGATGGTGGCCCCCGCCTCAAGCTCCCTGGTCACTTTCTCCTCGATCCGGGCCAGCTCCTCCGTCTTGGCCAGCACCTCGTCGAAGCGCTCCTGGGGGATGACCACGACCCCGTTGATGTCGCCCAGGACGATATCCCCCTGCCGGACGGTCACCCCGCCGCAGGCGATGGGCGCCCCGTAGGAGGCGACCGAGGTGTAGCCGGTGCTCCCGTGGATGGAGACCCCCCGGGCGAAGACCGGGAAGCCCATGGCGCGGTGCTCCTCGATGTCGCGGGCGCGGCCGTCCACCACCACCGCCGCCGCCCCCAGGGCCCGGGCCCGGGTGCTCATCAGCCCCCCCCAGTTGGCCGTCGTGGTGCCGGGGGGGCAGGAGATGACGACGACGCTTCCCTTGGGGGTGGCGTCCACATGATGGGCGGGGAGCTTCTCCACCGGCGCCCCGCCGGCTGGGACCATCAGCACGGTGTGGGCGGGGCCGGCCACCCGGGAGTTGGTGTCCGGAGAGAGCATGATGATGTCGGGCATGTGCCCGCGGATCTTCAGCTTGTCGATGGCGTCGGCCACTTGGCAGGTGGAGAGGGCCAGCAGCCGCTCCAGGCGCGTGTCGCTCATGTGGGGTTCCTCGGCGCGGGTGAGAGGGTGCCGGGGGCGCGCCCCGGCAGACCATAAGATGCGTTGGGAGCGTTCGGGCGGTCAAGCCCAAGCCCAGCAAAGCGGGGAGGCTAGGCCCTGAACTCGGAGAAGCGGACGCCCTCGGGGTCCACCTCGTCCAGGGCGGCCAATTCCTCCGCCGTGGGCGGCGGGGTGGAGGGGACGGGGCCGGAGAGGTCCAGGGGGAATCCCGTCCGGGCGGCGACCTCTCCCGGCGCATGGCCCGGGTGGAGGCTTTCCAGTTCCAGGCCCGAGGGCCTGGGGGCCAGGACGGCCAGGGGGGTGACGACCTTGGAGAGGTTTCCCGCCTGGGTCACGAAGTCGGCGCGGGAGACGAAGATCCGCGGGTCGTGCGCCGCCCGCCAGAGCACCGTCCGGCCCGCTTGGTTCATGATCACCGCCCCGCCCCCCCCGCCGGGGAGCCGGACCTTCGGGGAGGCGGGGTCGCCGATGTAACTCACGTTCACGCGCCCCCGCTTGTCGATCTGGGCGCCGCCGAGGAAGGCCAGGTCCACCCCGCCGCGCGCGAAGAGATCGTAGGCGTCGGCGTCATCGGGAGGGGGGAGTTCACGCCATGAAAGACACGCTCGCCGTCGCGGACCTCCCGGGCGAGGCAGACGGCCAACTGGTTCCCGGCGCGGCGGACGGCCTCGGGGAGGGGGGAGGAGCGGAGGCTCATCGGGCCGCCGCTTTGGGGGCGGTCTCGCGCAGATAGCGCTCAAGGCCCTCGGCCGAGGCGGAGAGCTCCATGTAGCGTCGCATCCCTTCCTCGTCCACCCCGTAGGCGGGGTGGCAGCTGCACGGCCAGGCGCCGCCTGGGGCCTCCGCCACGGCCCGGACGAGGAAGCCCGGGATGGCCGTCATCCCGGGGTCTCGGGCGATCTCCTCCCCCGGCACGATCTCCTCGGCCGTGAGGATCACGCCCCGGGCCGCCGCCCGGGTCATCTCCACGTCGAAGTGGCGGTTGCCCAGGATCCAGGCGTTGCCCTCGGCGTCCGCCCTCTGGACGTGGATGAGCGCCCAGTCGGGCCGGAGGGCGGGGACGGCGAAGAGCGTCTCGCCGGTGTAGGGGTCCTCGATCGGGAGGATGCCGCTCCGCTCCGGGATGTCGCTCCCCCGGAAGCCCCGGATGGGCTGGAAGGGGATGCCGTAGGCTGCGGCCCGCAGCCCCGCCAGGATGCTGGGTCAGGCGTGCTCGGTGAGGCCGGTGAGCCCCTCCTCGACGGCCCGGCGGTAGCTGGGCGCCAGGCCGAGGTCGGCCTCGAAGGTGACGATCCCGCTGTAGACCCGCTCGAGAGCGCCCGCCGCGCACAGCAGGTCGGCGTCGTAGCCCGGCGAGGGCTTGATGAGCCTGAGCCGCTTTCTCCCCTGGCGGGCCAGCTCCCGCAGGAGGGCGGCGGGGGTGCGGTGGAGGAGGCTCCCGCCCGGGCTGATCGCCTCCCCGTCCTTCACCAGGGAAGCCGCCTCCGAAAGCGGCATCCGCTTGTCCATGCCGGGCTCCCAAGGAGAGGAAAAGGGCGGGACGCCCTTCCGCCTCACGGGCTCATGATCCCCCTAAGGGGCATTTTAGCAGAATTTCCGCTGGGTCCTTTTTCCCCCCGGCGGGCGGCGGGCGGATCGGCTGGCTTGAAGATGGAAATGAGTCATATAATCCACTCTGGCTTGGCCATCGGGAGGAAAACCACCGTTGCGCCTGGCGGAACGGTTTTCCCTGGCTCCAGGCCTCGACGAGGAGAGAGAATGGCCCGGGTTTCGCTGATCCAGCCGGCCGAGGCGGAGGGGGCGGCTAAGCGCGTCATGGAGGGCCTGCAGAAGCAGTACGGGGTGGTGATC
This sequence comes from Candidatus Tectimicrobiota bacterium, assembly GCA_016184445.1. GTDB lineage: Bacteria > UBA8248 > UBA8248 > UBA8248 > UBA8248 > 2-12-FULL-69-37. The sequence continues at coordinate 6,437 of JACPCT010000336.1, forward strand.
GACCCCGTCAAGGCGATGGCCCACAAGCCCGAGCTCCTCCGCTCGGTGCTGAGCCTCACCGCCGTGGCGGACGGGCCGGGGGAAGTCGACACCGGCTTCAAGGAGGTCCTCAACATCCGGGCCTCTGTCCTGAACGGCTGCGGCTTCTGCACCCAGATGCACTCAAACATGGCGCGCGCGCACAAGGTGCCCGACGCGAAGGTCGAGGGGGCGAAGGAGGGCTCCGCGAGCGCCGCCTTCGACGAGAGGGAGAAGGCCGCCCTGCGGCTGTGCGAGGAGAGCACGAAAGGTGTGAAAGTCTCGGACGCCACCTTCGAGGGGCTCAGGGCCCACTACTCGGAGGCCGCGGTCGTGGAGCTGGTGGGGGCGATCGCCGTCATCAACATGTGGAACCGCCTGATGGTGGCGCTGGGCTTCTAGGCCGGCAGGGCGGTTTTGGGCGATTGCAGTCCCTTCTCAAGAGGCGGCCCT
>JACPCT010000337.1 GCA_016184445.1 Candidatus Tectimicrobiota bacterium
CGAAGCGCCACCGCCACGCCGAGCGCTTCAGCCGGGGGGCGCTGGGGGAAGCCGGGGCGGAGGAGGGCGGGCTGAACGTCTGGCTCCGGGACTGGCGGGCGGAGATGGAGCGGGACGGCGCCATCCGCATCGCCGCCGAGGGGGCGGGCGCGAAGCTGGCGCTCTCGCTCGTCCCCCGGAAGCTCCCGGTCGTCCACGGGAAGGACGGGGTGAGCCAGAAGGCCGAGGGGGCGGGCCGGGCCTCGCACTACTACTCCTACACCCGCCTGGCGGCCCAGGGCGAGCTCGCGGTGGACGGGAGGGCCTTCCGGGTGGAGGGGAGCGCCTGGATGGACCACGAGTTCGGCTCGAACCAGCTCGCCCCGGGCCAGGAGGGCTGGGACTGGCTGAGCCTCCAGCTCTCGGACGGGCGCGAGCTCATGCTCTACCTCATGCGCCGGGAGGGGGGGAAGGTCGACCCCCAAAGCAGCGGGACGGTGGTGGACGCCGGGGGCCGGGCGCGGCATCTTCCCCTGGAAGCCTTCCGCTTCGAGCCCGCGGGGAGGTGGAAGAGCCCCGTCACGGGGGCGGTCTATCCGATGGGCTGGAGCGTCCGGGTGCCCGGGGAGGGGATCGAGCTGGTGGTCGCCCCGCTGGCCGAGGACCAGGAGATCTGGGCCGAGGGGAGCACGCGGATCATCTACTGGGAGGGCGGGGTCGAGGCCAAGGGCAGATGAGGGGAGGCCCCCGTCACGGGCGTGGGCTTCGTCGAGATGGTCGGCTACGCCGCGAAGGGCCGGCCCAGGTTCTAGGCGCGGATATCCGTTGTCATGTCCACCCGGCGGAAGCGGGCACTTCTCCCTCTCCCAGAGGGAGAGGGGGCCGAGGCGCCCTCGCTTCCTTGCCAGGGTCTTGATTGGTGGGCAACCTCTTTGGATTGAAACAATCCAGGAAAAGGGGGCACCAGATGGGCGGGAAGGGGAAGGTGGGCGTGATCGGCCTGGGCCTCATGGGCTCGGCCCTGAGCGGGAGCCTGGCCAAGAACGGCTACGAGGTGCGCGGCTACGACATCGAGCCCGCCCGGATGAAGGAGCTGGAGGGGCGGGGGGGCAAGGCCGCCGCCTCCCCCGCCGGGGCGGCGAAGGGGGCCGGGTTCGTCCTGACCTCCCTCCTCTACGGCAGCACCGTGCGTGAAGTCTGCCTGGGCAAGAACGGGGTCGCGGAGGCGGCGGAGCCCGGCCTCATCGTGATCGACGCTTCCACCTCCAGCCCCGACGACTCGGCCGAGACGGCGCGCCTCCTCCGGGAGAAGGGGATCGGCTTCGTGGACGCGAGCCTGAGCGGGGGGAGCAACGACGCCTGGGCGGGCACCCTGGTCGCCGTGGCGGGGGGCGAGAAGGCGGACTTCGAGCGCGCCAGGCCCCTCATCGCCTGCTTCTCCCGCTCGGTCCACTACATGGGCCCCAACGGGGCGGGGGCGCTCGCCAAGCTCATCATCAACCACGTCTTGGGCCTGAACCGCCTGGCGCTGGCCGAGGGGCTCGTCTTCGGGATGAAGGCCGGGGTGGAGATGGAGACCCTCCTCGGGGTGCTCAAGGACAGCGCCGCCTACAGCAAGGCGATGGACCAGCGCGGCAAGATCATGATCAGCGCGGACTACGCCAACCCCATCTCCCGCGTCCGCCAGCACCACAAGGACGTGCGCCTCATCCTCGCGCAGGGCCAGAAGCTGGGCGCCCCCATGCCGCTCGAGCAGGTGCACCAGCAGGTGCTCCAGGCCGCCGAGCTGAACGGGCTCGCCGACGCCGACACGGGGGCCATCGTCGAGGTGCTGCGCCGCCTCGCGGGCATCCCCTCGCGCTGACCGGCACGGGCCGGGACTGGTTCGAGCAGGGGTGACAGGCCGGTCCTGCATGAAGGCCTAGTGTGCTGCTTGGTAAATTCGCGGAAGAAGTTGGCGGCCTCTGGCTGTCATCCTGAGCCCTTCGTTTCACTCAGGACAGGCTCCGCGAAGGATATCGGTGTTCAGAACCGAGATTCTTCGGTCGCTTCGCTTCCTCGGAATGACATGGCTACACGATGACTTACTCAACGAACTCACCAGACAGGACACTAGGCGCGAGGGTTGAAGAAGTTGTTGACCGCGGAAGCGGCGGGATGAGTTTCGCGGTGCCTCCGCCCCTCTCCCTCTGGGAGAGGGAGAATGCTTGGCCTTTCCTCTGATGAATCACGTTGAGTGATTACATGCCAGGGGAGACGATCCCATGATCCGTACCATCACCCCCCAGGACCTCCGCTCCCTCATGGCGGGGCCCTCTCCCCACGCCGTACTCGACGTGCGCGAGCCGATGGAGTTCCACGAGGCCCAGATCTTCCGCTCGACCAGCCTGCCCCGGGGCGCCCTTGAGTTCCGCATCGCCAAGCTCGTGCCGGTGAGGAGCCTCCCCGTCGCGGTGCTGGACGAGGGCGGCCCGCGCGCGGGGAGGGCGGCGAAGACCCTGGAAGGCCTCGGCTACCCGGACGTGCGCTTGCTCGAAGGCGGGCTCGCCGGCTGGAGGGCCGCCGGCCTCCCCACGGTGAGCGGGACGAACGTGCCGAGCAAGGACTTCGGCGAGCAGGTCCACGTGCAGGAGGCCGTGCCCGAGATCGGGGCCGGGGAGCTCTTCGGCCTCATCAACGGCCCGGCGCCCCCGCGCATCCTCGACGCCCGCACCGAGGCCGAGTACGAGCGCTTCTCGGTGCCCACCGCGCGGAGCCTGCCGGGGGGCGAGCTCATCCTCCACGCCTGGGACCTGATGCAGGACCGGAGCACTCCTCTGATCATCAACTGCGCGGGCCGCACCCGGAGCATCATCGGGGCCCAGACCCTGCGCCGCCTCGGCGTCCCCGCCGTGCGCGCCCTGCGGAACGGCGGGATGGGCATCATGCTCGCGGGCCTCCCCCTCGACCGCGGAAAGCCGGCCGCCGTCCCCGCGCCCTCGGCCCGCAGCCGGGCCCACGCCGAGGAGCTCGCGGCGCGCGTCGCGGCGGAGGAGGGCGTCCCCTTCGTCACCGCGGGGGAGCTGGAGGCCCTCCTCGCCAGCGCGGAGCGGGAGACGGTCTATCTCTTCGACGTGCGCCTGGCGCCCGAGTTCCGGGCGGGGCACATCCCGGGCGCCGTCTCCATCCCGGGCGGCCAGGCCGTCCAGCGCACCGACGAGGCGGTGGCCGTGCGGGCGGGGAGGGTCGTGACCTGCTGCGACGCGAACGCGCGCGGGGTGATGACGGCCTACTGGCTCCGGCGGATGGGGCTGCGCGCCTGCGTCCTGCGGGGCGGCCTCGGGGCGTGGCGGGAGGCGGGCCTGCCCCTCGCGCAGGGGGAGGGAGGCGCTTCCGGCGAGGGCCCCGCCGAGGCGGCCGAGCCCCTGGGGCTCGCGGAGGCCCGGAGGATCGCGCCCGGCCTCGCGCCGGAGGAGGCGCGGGAGATGGCCCCAGGCGCCGTCATCCTCGACGTGGACCCGAGCCCCGCCTTCCGGGAGGGCCACCTCGCGGGGGCGCGCTGGGCTTCGAGGGCCTGGCTGGAGGATCGGGCGGGGGAGTGGGTGCCCTCGAAGGAGTCTCCCGTCCTCGTCGCCTGCGGGGACGGGATGCGCTCGGTCCTCGCCGCCCGGACCCTCGCCGGGATGGGCTACGCCCGCGCGGCATATCTCACAGGCGGCAAGCGCGCCTGGGCGAGGGCGGGCCTCCCCCTGGAGGCGGGGGAGAAGGGCATCTTCGAGACGCCCCAAGACGTAGCCCTCAAGCCCTACGACATCGGCCGCCAGGCGATGGAGAGCTATCTCTCCTGGGAGGAGGCCCTGGGGAGCAAGTATAGAGAGCGAGGATAAGGAGCGCCCATATGCTTCCGACTTTTGGCGAAAACCCATCGTGCACTTCTTTGGATGGAACGGATAATTTGGACCTCGAGCTGTTCATTGAATCTTTCAACTTGCGAGTGAAGGGTAAACAGATCAACAAACCACCATATGGCATAAGCAACCAATGCCGCTGAGCCAGGCAAAAGGAGACCTAAAAAAGGAGATCCATCTTGATTGATTGTGATTAATCCACCTACGAAAAGAAACAAGGCGACCCATGGAAGGAAGATGTAGGCCATGCCCTCGCCGATTTTCCCTAAGTAAAACTTGTGCGTTCCGATCCAGCTGAGGAAGAACCATGGTGCATATGCAAGTGGTGTGGATTTTTTCCTGCGATTTAATTCCAGTTCGAGAACTTTGAGTTGTTGCTCGGTCAAGCTTTGTTTCAGCTCGATGAGATTGGCGGCCATCTGTGATCTCCCCGGAGGTCAGGATACTCAGTATATGTATAATAATATAATTTTTAGGGCTGGTCAGTTAAATTCGTCTTGCCACTTACTGTTGCCCGCTGATTCATCTCCTCCCGCGCCGCGGCCTCGTTGTGCTCGCGCACCTGTCGCATGAGGACGCGGAAATCCCAGATCCAGATGGCCGTCAGGACCGCGAGCACCACCCCGGTCAGGGCGGCGAAGGCGGGGCTCCGGATCAGGGCCTGGACGTCCCCGGGCCGCGGCTCCGCGGGGACGAGGCGCACCCCGAAGGCGTGGAGGAGGAGGATCGTCCCCACCACGGCGCCGAGCGGGAGGAAGAAGTAGAGGAGGATGAGGCGCACCGCCTCCCGGTAGAGGCCCAGGTAGAGCTTGTGGGCGGCGAGGAAGGCGAAGAAGAACCACAAGAGGAAGGCGATGAAGAAGGACTTGCGCTTCCTCGGGCGGGTTCCCTCACGCATGGCGGCAGCTCCTGGCGAGGCCGGGTGCTGTGGATCCTCTATCTGTCATCCTGAGCCCTTCGTTTCACTCAGGACAGGCTCCGCGAAGGATATCGGTTCTAAGGTTCCATGCTCAAATCCTTCCATGCCGGATTCACCGGCTCGATGAGCGCGATCTTCTTCTTCCGCAGCCACCCCTTGATCTGCTTCTCGCGGGCGATGGCCGCCCGGATGTCGTTCGTCTCCTCGAAGTACACTAAGCGGTGGAGGTTGTACTTTTTCGGGAACCCGGGGAGCTTCTTCCCCTTGTGCTCCTCCGTCCGGCGCTCCAGTTCGCTCGTGACGCCCGTGTAGAGCATGCGGGAACGGTTGGCGGGGATGTAGGCG
>JACPCT010000338.1 GCA_016184445.1 Candidatus Tectimicrobiota bacterium
GGCCCACTCCTGCCCTCTAGGAAGCGAGGATCTCGGTCACCTGGATCTGGGTGAAGGGCTGCCGGTGGCCGCGCTTCACGCGGATGTTCTTGCGCTTCTTGTACCGGAAGGCGATCACCTTGCGGCCGCGCCCGTGGCCCTTGATGACGGCCCTGACCTTCGCCTTCTGCAGCTCGCCCGGGCCGGCGACGACGCGGCCGCCGTCCACGATGAGGTGCACCCGGTCCAGGTCCACGGTCTCCCCCACCTCGCCGCCCAGGCGCTCGACCAGGAGGAGATCCCCCGCCTCGACCCGGACCTGCTTCCCGCCGGTTTCCACTACAGCGTACATAAAATGCTCTCCCGCTCCGTCCGGAATGCATGGGCGCGGCGCTCCGCGCCCCGGACAAAGTGGGGTTTTCTACCAATCCATTGGAAATTTGTCAATTCGCGGCCGGGGGCCGCTGGGGCTGCTGCCGGATCAGCCTCAGGTTGACGGTCCCGGCGCTGTAGTCCACCTCTCGCCGGAGGGGGAGGTAGCCGTCCTTCTGCACCACGATGATGAACCCCTTCACGTAGTCGGTGAGGTTGATCTTGAAGGTGAGGGTCAGGGGCGTCTTCCCCTGGAGGACGTTGTTGACGTAGACGTCCGCGTCAGGGGGGTCGGTGATGATGAGGAGGCGCCGCGTCACCCAGCTATCGACCCGCTTGCCGACGTTCTTCTGCCACCAGGCGCAGCCCGAGAGCGCCCCCGGCAAGAGGGCGAGCGCGAGGGCGAGCACGGCGGCCTTGAGGTGGCACCTCCGGGAGCGCCCCCTCCTCCGGGCTTCCCGCTTCGTCAATCTCCGCCTCCTTCCCGCGGTCACTTCTCTTTCGGCGGCTCAAAGCGCTGGCCGGCCCAGGACTCGATGATCTCCAGCAGGTAGGCCTGGTCGGCGTCGAAACCGTACTGGGAGACCCCCAGGGCGTACATCTGGCGCACATGGTTGAGCAGGAAGAGCACGGCCCCGCTGTCCCTGGCCAGGTCGCTGGCCATGGAGAGGTCCTTGTGCATGAGGCCCATGCTGAACCCCGTCGTGAAGGAGCGCCGGATGAAGAAGCGGGGCCACTTGTCCCGGGTGCCGGTGTTGCACCCCGACCCGTTGTTCACCACATCGAGCACCTTGTGGGGGTCCAGCCCCAGCCTCGCCGCGAGCATCATGGCCTCGAGCGAGGAGATGAGGTTCGTCGCCGAGAGGAAGTTGTTCACGCACTTCATCGCGTGGCCCGATTCCACCGCCTCGCCCATGTGGACGATGGCCTTGCCCAGCACCCTGAAGATGGGCATGGCCGCGTCCACAAGCTCCTTCGGGCCGCCCGGCATGATGGCCAGCGTGGCCGCCTCCGCCCCGCTCACCCCGCCGCTCACCGGGGCGCCGATGAGGCGGATGCCCCTCTTGGCGAGCGTCTCGCCGAGCGCCTTGGTGCGGGCCGGGTAGGAGGAGCTCATGTCGATGATGAGCTTGCCGGGCGCCAGATGCTCGGCCAGCCCGCCCGGGCCCAGCACCACCTTCTCCACGATGCTGCTGTCGGGGAGCATGGTGATGACCACCCCCGACCGGGCGGCCAGGTCGGCCAGGTCCTTGGCGGGCTGGACGCCGTCCCCCCGCACCGCCTCCAGGGCCTCGGCCCGGACGTCGTAGCCCACGACGGCGAAATCCCCCCGGCGGAGGTTCCGCGACATCGGGACGCCCATCTTTCCGATACCGACAAAGCCGACGGCGGCTCGGCCAGGGGCAATGGTTTCCATGCGTCTCCTCAAAGCGAAGGGAGCGGCGGCGCAGGTGCCTGCGCGTGCGCGATCGTTCCGTTTTTAACCGAGGGGACCCTTTTGTCAATGGCGCGGGAGATGGTACACTCGCGCCCGCGCGTCCCGAATCCGCCCGCAACGACGAGACCCAGGCCCCGAGGGAGGGAGGCGATGTCGCCGGTCGCGGCGGAGGACGTCATCCGGTTCCTGGAGGAGAACCCCCGCTTCTTCATCGAGCACCCCGGGTTCCTCCGCGCGAGCGGGCTCCTCGACGAGTCCCCCGCCTCCGCCAAGGTGCTCAACCTCCGCGAGCGGCTGTTCGAGCGGCTCAAGGGCGAGCGGGAGGACCTCATCCTCCTCCTCGACGAGACCATCGACCTCGTCCGCCGGAACGAGCAGATCGAGCAGGACTTCATCGCCCTCGAGAACCTGCTGTTCGAGATTCCCCTCTCGGCGGCCAACCTCTCCCGCATCGCCCTCGAGATCGAGCGCCGCTTCGGCCTCGACCACGCGAGCTTCCTCCTCTGCGGGCCTTCCCTTGAAACCCTGCGCGGCGGGGAGGGGGACGGCTTGGCCCGCCTCCGGACGGCCGGCGAGGGGGAAGCCCCCCACCTGCCCCCCGGCGAGCGGGTCGTCCTCCAGGGGGAGCTCGCCGAAGGGGCGGGGCCGCTCTTCCCCGGGGACATCCGCCAGCGGATCCGCTCGGCCGCCCTGGTCCCCCTGCGGCGGGAGGGAAGGCTCCTGGGGCTTCTCCTCCTCGGCTCGGGCGATCCGGGGCGCTACGGTCCCGGGATGGGCACCCATCTCCTCGATCGCCTCGCCGGCCGCCTTGCCCTGGGGATCACCCTCCTGGAGCACATCGGCCCGGGCGCGGCCCGCTAGCCTGCCTCAGACCCGCGCCCGCTCGCCCAAGGCCGCCAGCTCCATCACCTCGCCGATGCTCCGGAGCCGCTCCAGCCCCCGCACCCGCTCCACCAGGAGGCGGCGCGCGCCGGCCTCCAGCACGGGCCCCGTCAGGTCGTGGAAGCGCTCGATGAGCTCCTCCCAGGTGAGCGGGTTGCGCGGGTCGCCCTTGGGATGCTCCGCGTGCGCCTCGAAGGCCCCCCGGGCGGTGTCGATGCGCACCCGGGCCTGCCACTTGTCCGGGAACTCCTTCTCCATCTCGGCGTCCCCGAGGCACCTGATCTTGCCGATGATCGAGCGGTGGACCTGGGAGCGCAGGAAGTCGTCCTCATACTCCTCCAGCCCCGCCCGCCGCTTGAGGAGCGCCACGGCCACGGCGTAGGGGAGGCTGAACTGCGCGTCCACCACGCTCTGGGGCGCGCACTTGACCGCCTCGGGCTCGATGACCACCATCACGCTCGTCTCGGGCACCCGCACCTCCACCCGCTTCACCTCCTCGGGGCGGATGTCGTGCTCCTTGCAGAGCCGGATCACGGCGTCCACCGATGCGTGGTTGTAGCGGCAGCAGGCGTGGGGCTTGATGGCGGAGAGGCAGACCTCCCAGTACTCCCCCAGATGCTCCAGCACATACTCCGGGTGGGCGCCGTCGCTGTAGCCGTGGAGGAAGCCCCACGGCCCCCCGAGGATGTCCTCGGGGCCGGTGTAGCCCTCCTGGGCCAGGTAGGCCGCGAGGATGCCGCTGTGGGCCGCCCAGCCGGGGTGGAAGCGCTTGGTCCAGGCGCCGTTGTCGAGGTACTGCATCGAGCCCGCCGCCTGGCTCCCGGCGATGCCGAAGGCGTTCGCCATGGCGTCCGCCGAGAGCCCGAGCATCTTCGAGGCAGTCACGGAGGCGGCGAAGGCGCCGCACGTCCCCGTCGGGTGGAAGCCCCGCTTGTAGTGGCTGGTGGGGTTGATGGCGTTCCCCACCCGGTTGGTCACCTCGTAGCCCGCCACGATGGCCGTGATGACGCGCTTGGGGTCGGGCTGGTGGGCCTCGGCCGCCGCGAGGGTGCTGGGCATCACGCTCACCCCCGGGTGGAGGCTCGAGCGCGTGGTCACGTCGTCCATCTCGAGGGCGTGGGCGACCCCCCCGTTCGCCAGCGCCGCGCTCGGCGCGTCCGTCCGCAGGCCGGAGCCGATCACGGTGCAGGGGCCCTCTCGGGGCGCCCGCTTGCGGACGAAGGCGTGGAAGATGCGGGAGCTGGCCGCCTCCCGGGCCCGCAGCGCCACCCCGAGGAAGTCCAGGAGGAAGTACTTGGCCCGGTCCCGGGCCTCCTCCGGAAGCGTGTCGTACCGGATGGCGTGCACGTGCTCGACGAGCGCCCGGCTGAGGTTCATGCTGTCCTCCTTCCCGGGCCGCCTCCCGCGATCCCGGGAAGGCCCGCCCGGCAGACCGGAACAATGGATGAGGTTCCGCCTAGGATTGTCACATCCCCCCGCCGCGCGCAACCGGCCACGGGGGGCCGCCGGGGAGCGGCGCCGGCCCGCGCGGAACCCCTTCCTTGTCATCCGCTTGGAGGGGCCTTAAGATAGCTCCCTCAACAAGAGCCGGCTGAGGTTTTCCTCCCACCGCAGAGGAAGAGATGAAAGACTGCATTTTCTGCAAGATCATCGCCGGGGAAATCCCCTCGAAGAAGGTGTACGAGGACAAGAAGCTCTTCGCCTTCGAGGACATCAACCCCCAGGCGCCCACCCATGTGCTCATCGTCCCCAAGCAGCACCTGGAGACCCTGCTCGAGATCAGCGCCGCCCACAGCGAGCTCCTCGGCTCCATCTACGTGGCCGCCAACCACATCGCCCGCAAGCGGGGGATCGCCCAGAGCGGCTTCCGCGTGGTGGCCAACTGCAACCAGGACGCCGGCCAGACCGTCTTCCACATCCACTTCCACCTCCTGGGCGGGCGCGTCATGGCCTGGCCCCCCGGCTAGGGGGACGGTGCGGACCCAACCAGATAGATCACGAGACTACACGATTGGAAGAAGAGACGCTTCGTGCGCCTGCGCCCCCTCTCCCCTTGGGAGAGGGGGTGGGGAGGAGGGAGCATTCGCCTGGGATTTTTCCTCACCCCGGCCCTCTCCCAGAGGGAGAAGATCAAAACCTCGGAATGGCTACAGCGGGCGTTCCCCCTCAGCCCGCCACCCAGCCCCCGCCGCAGAGGAGGTCGCCCTCGTAGAAGACCGCCGCCTGGCCGGGCGCGACGGCCCCCAGGGCGGCGGGATCATCCGGCACCACCTCCGCCATCCCGCCCGGCAGGGGCCGGACGAGGCAGGGCGCCGCGCGCTGGCGGTGGCGCACCTGGACGAGGAGCCGCCGCCCCTCCCGCCCGATGGGGAGCGTCCACCGCACCCCCTCCGCCCGGAAGCGCTCCCGGTGAAGCTCCTCCCGCCCGCCCACCACCACCGTGGCGCTC
>JACPCT010000339.1 GCA_016184445.1 Candidatus Tectimicrobiota bacterium
CCGGGAGCAGGACCCGGATCTTTTTGAATGAGAGACCGATCTCCTCGGCCGCGAGCTGGGCGATAATGGTGGTCGCCCCCTGGCCCATCTCCACGGTGGAGCAACGGACCAGCGCGCTCCCATCGCTGCTCAGTTCCACGACGGCGTTCGAGATCGAAGGGGAGAGCACGGCCTTGATCCCCAAGGCCACCCCACGCCCGCGCGCCAGACGCCCGGCCCGCTCCTTCCGCGGGGGAACTCTGCCCCCGGCGGGCCAGCCCATGGCCTCGGCCACCGCCTCGAGGGAGGGCTTGAGGCCGATGGAGGTCATGGGAGAGCCCGTAGCGTAAAGGTCCCCCTCCTCGAGAGCGTACTCGCGCCGCAGGTCCACCGGGTCGCGGCCCAGGTAGGAAGCGGCCATGTCCATGTGGGTCTCGTAGGCGATGGCGAGCTGGGGGACCCCGAAGCCGCGCAGGGGCCCGGCGGGCGTCTTGTTCGTGTAGACACAGTAGGAGTCCACCCGGACGTGGGGAAACTTGTAGGGCCCGGGAGCGGTCGACCCGGTCTTTTGGGCGATGCGGGGGCCGACCTCGGCGTAGGCCCCCGTGTCGTAGTAGACCTCCACCCGGCGGGCCGTGATGCGGCCCTCCTTCACCCCGGTCCAGATCCTCGTCACCGCACCGTGGCGGCTCGTGGTCAGGAAAACTTCCTCGCGCGTGAGGTGGCAGCGGACGGGGCGCCCCGTCACCTTGGCCATCAGGCAGACGGTGGGTTCGAGCTTGCAATAGATCTTCCCGCCGTAGCTCCCCCCGAGGGGCGGGACGACCACCCGCACGTCGCTCAGCGGGAGGCCGAAGATCACGCTCAGCTCCTGGCGGACGAAGGAGGGGCTCTGGGTGGTGGTATGGACGATGAGCCGCCCCGAGGGCTCGAACCAGGCGGCCGTCCCGTGGGGCTCGAGGTGGGCGTGGGAGACCGGGGGGCAGACGAAGGTGTCCTCAAAGACCTTCTCCGCTTCGGCCAGGGCGCGGTCGGCGTCCCCCCGGCGCAGCTTGTAGTGGGTGCAGATGTTCGAGCCCGGCACCCCCTTGAGGGCCTTGAGGTCAGCGAAGGCGCCCGCAGGCACGATGGTCTCGTTCACCACCGGAGCGCCCGCCTGGGCCGCATCGAGGGGATCCTGGACGTAGGGCAGCTCCTCGTAGTCCGCCTCGACGAGGGCGGCGGCGGCCTCGGCGGCCGCCAGGCTCTCGGCGGCCACGGCAGCGATGGGCTCCCCCGCGTAGCGCACCTTGCCGAAGGCGAGGATGGGCTGATCCCGGAAGGCGGGCCCGTAGCAGGGCTGGACCCCCTTCAGGGCCAGAAGGTCCTCTCCCGCGAGGACGGCGGCGACCCCGGGCAGGGCGCGCGCCGCACCGGTCTTGACTCCCAGGAGCTTGGCGTGAGGGTAGATGCTCCGCACGAGGACCAAGTGGAGCGCGCCGGGGAAGTCCATGTCGGCCAGGTACTTGAACTCCCCCCGGACCTTCGAGGGCCCGTCGAGCCGGCGGACATCGTGGCCGACCACGCTCAACTCCATGGCTTCACGCGGATTCATGGGTTCCTCCTCTGGTCCTTACCCCGCCCGCCAGGGCGCCCTCCGGGCCGCCTCGATCAGGGCCCGTCGGACCAGGGCCGGCGCGATCTCGCGCTTGTACCAGGCCGACCCGGAGGCGTCCCCGATAGGATCGAGCTGCTCCGCAGCCAGCTCCCCGGCCTTCTGGGCGGCCGCCTCGGAGACCAGGGTCCCCCGGAGCGCCTCTTCCACCCCTCGAACTTCAAACGGCTTCGAGGCGGCCGCTGTGAGGACAACGCGCCCCCCCTCGCATCTCCCCGAGGCCTCCCACCGCAGATGGACGGCCACCCCGACGCAGGGCCAATCCGCCGAGGCGTGGGCGGTGAACTTGAGGTAATGGCTCGAGGTGCGCGGTGCGGGGGGCGGGAGCTCCACACCAAGGAGAATCTCGTCCGCCGCCTTCGCCGTCTCGAAGAAGCCGAGGAAAAAATCCTCGATCGGCAGGACCCGGACGCCCCGCGCCGATCCCAATCGGATTTGGGCCCCCAGGGCAATCAAGGCCGCCGGGGGGTCGAGCCGGTAGTCGCCGTGGGCGAGGTTCCCCCCCAGGGTGGCGCTCCCGCGGACGCGGACGTTGGCGACCTGGCCCAGCGTCTCGGCGAGCAGGGGATAGTCCTCCCGCACGAGGGGATGCGTCTCGACGGCGCGCAGGGAGGCCATGGCCCCCACCCAGAGGCCGCCTCCATTGGAGGGAGAAATCTCCGCCAGAGCGGGGAGCCGGTGGAGAGAGACGAGGCGCGCGGGCACGAAGAGACGCTGGCGCATGAGGGGCACGATGGCGGTCCCCCCCGCGAGGGGGACGGCGCCCTCCTCGGCGATCAGGCGGCTCGCCTCCTCAACGGAGCCGGGCGCCAGCAACTCGAACGGCGGAAGGCCCACGACGGCTCCTTGCGCTTTTGAGGGTCCGCGGCAAAACGCCGCCCACCGCGCGGTTCGCGGAGGCGAGCGTCCAGCCGGAGTGGGAGCGAACGGCCTCGAACAGCCCAATTGTAGCCCGGCAGGGCGCCAGGGCACTACCGGCCCGGAAGAAAATCCTCCACCCGTATCCGGCTCATCACCTCTTCGGGGACACTCAAGACCTGCGCGAAGCCCGAAAGCGGCTTGGTCGCGTCGAGGCCCATTTTGTCGTTCACCCCGAAGGGGCCGGCGCTCGGGTCGAGCTCGCTGCCCTGCGCCCCCTCGATGACGACGAGGTCGCGGCCCGCTTGGAACCGGTTGGCCACTGCCCACAGGACAGCCTCCTCGTCGAAAACGTCGATGTCCTCATCCACGACGATGACGTGCTTGAGGAGCATGTCCGAGGCGATGGCGGCGCAGATGGCGTTCTTGGCCTGGGCGGGAGTGCGCTTGGCGATGGAGATGTAGGCGTGGAAGCGGCAGTTGCCCGAGACGGGCATGCAGACGGACTTGACGGTGGGGACGGTCTGGCGGACGGCCCGCAAGAGGGCCGCTTCCCGGGGCACGGCCCCCATCAGGCGATGTTCGGTGTACCCCGCGTGGACGTCCTGAAAGTAGAAGCCCCTGCGGCGGGTGACAGCCGTCACCTCGACCACCTGCCGCAGGTCGCGCTCCACGGCATATCCCGTGAACTCACCGAAGGGGCCCTCTTCCCGCCGGACGTGGGGAAGCATGAGGCCCTCGATGATGAGCTCGGCGTCGGCGGGAACCTTGAGGGGGACTGTCTTCGCGTCCACCAGGCGGAGGGGCTCGCCCATCACGCCGCCGATGACGGCGTACTCGTCCTCGTCGGCCGGGGTGAAGGCCTGGGAGCCGAGGGAGAAGGCCGGATGGACCCCGATGATCACGGCGATGGGCAGGGGCTGGTCCCGCCGTTCCAATTTGTTGTGGAGCGTCCAAGTGTGGCGGCCGATGGCCATGAAGACGCGCAGTTCGCGCTTTCCGGCGAGCATCATCCGGATGTAGGCCGTGTTCTGGACACCCGTGTCCGGGTCGCGGGCCGCGATGATGCTCGCCGTGAGGTAGGGCGCGGCGTTCACGGCGTAGTGGGTGAGCATGGGCAGCCTCGTCAGGTCCACCGCGTCCCCGGCCTCGACCACTTCCTGGACGGGCCCCTCCGGGACCTCGACCGGCCGGATGGGGCGCACCTGCCGTTCGAGGAAACGGGGCGCCAGGTTCTCCGGCGGGCAGTCGAGGGCGTAACCCATGAGCTTGCGGGAACCCTGGACGTTGATGACGACGGGCGCCTTCCCTTCGTCCACGTCCTCGAAGATGAGGAGAGGGAAGCGCTTTCGCCGCTCCAGGTGGGTCAGGAGGGCGGATATCTCGTAACGCGAGGAGATGGGCTTCCGGACGCGGACAACCTCGTCCGGCGCCTCCCGTTCAAGCCTCGCGATGAAGCTCCGCAGGTCTTTCGGCATCATCTCCTCCTCGGGCCCCGCGGTTCAGCGGTGGGGCGGGACGAGCTCGCCGGGGAGGGAGAACGCCTCGATGGCGGCGAGGTACTCCTTCGCCTCACTCAGCGATATGACGTCGCCGTACTTAGCGTCCATGTCGAAGAGTGAAGTGGCGTGCGCGATGTCCCAGCGATCGGCGCAGCACTCCTCCACCACCCCCACCGAGAAGTTGTAGGAGAAGGCGTCCGTCACGGTGGCGCGTACGCAGCCGCTCGTCACGAGCCCGGCGACGAGAACGGTGTCCACGTCCAGATCGTTCAGGATGCTGACGATGGCCGTGCCGAAGAACATGCTCGGCTTGAGCTTATGGATCAGGATGTCGTTGGGGCGAGGGGCGATCTCCTTGACGATCTGGGGCCCCAACCCCCCCGAGGTGGTCTTCTCGAGGGCGCGCGAGTTCTTGGCCGCCCAGCGGCCGCTGTCCAAGCCGTCGGCCCGGCGCGCGGCGAGGGAATAGACCACGGGGACGTTCCTGGCGCGCGCCGCCTCGAGTAGCTCCGCGGTCTTATAGACCGCCGCCCAGCCCTGCTCGCCGCAGGTGTTGCGCCACTCGACGATGCTCTCCATGATCGGCTTGGGCGCGTCCCCCGTGAAGT
The DNA here is from genome assembly GCA_016184445.1 of Candidatus Tectimicrobiota bacterium. Taxonomy (GTDB): domain Bacteria; phylum UBA8248; class UBA8248; order UBA8248; family UBA8248; genus 2-12-FULL-69-37. The sequence goes on from JACPCT010000339.1 coordinate 4,602, forward strand.
TGTAGTGCATGTCCACCACGAGCACGGCGGGGCGGCGGCCAAGGCCCCCCCGCTGCCCGTACCCCGATGCCCCGAGGATCTCCCGGTCCCGCGCCGAGAGGTATTTGTCCCAGACCCGCTCTCCCATCACTGCCTCCTTTTTGCGCCGGAACCAAACTCTGCCCAGGAAGGAACCCCGCGCCTTGGGGATGCTTTGGTGGGCCCCATGGTACCAAAGGCCCGGGGCGGAAAAAAAGGAGGCGGAAAATCCCCTTCCCCGCCCCTGGATCCTAAGGGGCTTCCCCCACTTGTCCCCTGGTGATCTGCCCCAGATTCTTCAGTCCAGCGCGCCTGAGGCCTGGAGCTGGCCGCGCACTTCCTCGGCCAAGCGGGCGAACTCGGGCATCGCCATGCTGTGGAGGGTGCGGGGGCGGGGAAGGGGGATGGGCATGCGGTGGACGATGCGCCCCGGCCGAGGCGACATGACGATCACCTGATCAGCGAGGAAGACGGCCTCCGGGATGCTGTGGGTGATG
>JACPCT010000340.1 GCA_016184445.1 Candidatus Tectimicrobiota bacterium
AAGTGCCGGGAGGGGAAGGTGACCCTCGGCTCGGGGGTGCGCATGGCGCGGACGGTGGAGGCGGGCCTGGCGCTCAAGGCCGCGGGCTACGACTGGCTCTTCATCGACCTCGAGCACGGGCCCTTCGACCTGGAGACGGCGCAGCAGATCGCCATCGGCGCCCTGACGCAGGGAATCACCCCGCTGGTGCGGGTGGCCGGCCTCTCGCCGCACCTGAGCACCCGCATCCTGGACGCGGGGGCGCAGGGCATCGTGCTCCCCCACGTGAACTCGGCCGGGGAGGCGCGGGAGCTCGTCCAGATCTGCAAGTTCCCGCCCGAGGGCGGGCGCAGCTCGGGCGGGGGACTCGCCCACGGCCGCTTCGAGCCCATGGACGCGGCGCAGCTGCTGGCCGAGGTGAACCGGGAGATGCTCCTCGTGGCCATGATCGAGACCCCCGAGGCGGGGGAGAACGCGGACGCCATCGCGGCCGTGCCGGGGGTCGACGTGCTCCTCATCGGGACGAACGACCTCAGCACGGGGATGGGCATCGTGGGCCAGCACGACCACCCCCGGGTGAACAAGGTGTATGATCAAGTCATCGCGGCCTGCCGCAAGCACGGCAAGACGGCCGGCATGGGGGGCTCCTACGCCCCGGCGATGATCGAGCGGCGCGTCCGGGAGGGCATCCGCTTCATCCTGTGCGGCAGCGACCTGACCTTCATGATCGCGGGCGCCAAGGCCCAGGCCGACATGGCGCGGAAGGCGGCGGGCTGAAGCGCGCCGTATTTGCCCTCCGTAGGGGCGGCCCCCCGTGGCCGCCCCGCAGACGGGGCAGGCACGGTGGGCGGACATTGTCCGCCCTGCCCCTACGGTCAATCCAGGAGGAACCATGAAACTGCTCAGCTACGAGGCCGGGAACGGCCCCCGCGTGGCGGTGCTGACCGCCGCGGGGGTGGAGGACGTGGCGCCCGAGACGGGCGACGCCTGCGCCGTCATCGCGGCGGGGGGGACCCCCAGGACGAGCGGCAAGCCCAAGCCCCTCGCCTCGGTGAAGCTCCTGCCCCCCGTCGCCGAGCTCAGGCGGCCCGTCATCGCGGTGGGCCTCAACTACAAGAAGCACGCCGACGAGAGCGCCCACCGGCGGAAGGAGGCGCCCGGCACCTACCCGAAGATCCCCGTCTTCTTCTGCAAGTGGATCGGCTCGCACAACGGCCCCGAGGGGAAGATCGTCCACCACGCGGTCACGAAGCACCTCGACTACGAGGCCGAGCTCGTCATCGTGATCGGGAAGAAGGGCGTCGACATCCCGAAGGAGAGGGCGCTGGATCACGTCTACGGCTACACCATCATGAACGAGGTCTCGGCCCGGGACGTCCAGTCGAGGCACGGCCAGTGGTTCAAGGGCAAGGCGCTGGACACCTTCGGCCCCGTCGGCCCCTGGATCGTGACCGCCGACGAGGTGGGCGACGCGGACAACCTGGCCATCCAGAGCCGCCTGAACGGCCAGGTGCGCCAGAGATCGAACACCAACGACATGATCTTCGACGTGGCCACGCTGGTCTCTTCCGTCTCGGAGGGCTTCACCCTCCTGCCCGGCGACATGATCGCCACCGGAACCCCCGAGGGCGTGGGCCTCTTCATGGACCCGCCCGGCCTCATGAAGCCGGGCGACGTAATCGAGTGCGAGATCGAGAAGATCGGCGTGCTGCGCAACCACGTCGTGGCCCCCGGAGCGCCTTAAGCCGCGGGGGCGTCTCCTCGTACCGGCACGCGCCAATTTGTGGTAGCGTCCGCGCGTGGGGCCTGGCCCCATGCGCCGCACCGGCCCTCCTGCTTTTTTTCGGCCCTTTCGGGACCCAGCGCGGTCACCCGGGGACCACCCGCGCCGAACGGACAACGAAGCTCCATCCGGGTGAGCGCCGTCATCCTCTTACCCACATCGGCAGGAGAAAAGGAGGCTGAGATGTCGTCCTGGGACGTGAAAGATCAGTGGTGGACGAGCCCGTTCAACTGGGAAGCGGAGGTCCGCAAGGACCTCAAGCTCCCCGCCAAGGTCCAATTCCACGACGCCACCCTCCGCGACGGGGAGCAGACGCCCGGCGTGGTCTTCCGCAAGGACGAGAAGGTGGCCATCGCCAAGAAGCTCGACGAGGCCGGGGTGGACCGGATCGAGGCGGGCATGCCCGCCGTCTCGGCCGAGGACATGGAGGCGATCAAGGAGATCTCCTCCCTGGGCCTCAAGGCGAAGATCCTGACCTTCTCCCGCGCGATGCCCGCCGACATCGACCGCGCGGCCGAGTGCGGGGCCGACGGCGCCGTGATCGAGGTCCCGAGCGGCGTCCCCCGGCTCAAGTACCAGTACAACTGGACCCACGAGCAGATCATCGAGCGGGCCGAGACGGCGATCAAGTACGCCAAGGACAAGGGGCTCTTCGTCAACTTCTTCCCGTTCGACACCACCCGCGCCGAGCTCGACTTCCTCAGGCGCCTCATGACCGCCGGGGCCAAGGCGGGGGCCGACACGGTGTGCATCGTGGACACCACGGGCTGCACCACCCCCCGCGGGATGGCCTTCATGGTGCGCACGCTCAAGAAGGAGCTGGACATCCCCATCGAGGTCCACACCCACAACGACAACGGCATGGGCGTGGCCACCTCCCTGGCCGCCGTGGAGGAGGGCGCCGAGGTGGTGCAGGCCTGCGTCAACGGCCTGGGCGAGCGGACCGGCAACGCCCCCCTCGAGGAGGTGGCGGTGAGCCTCAAGGCCATCCTCGGCGTCGAGACCAACATCAAGTACCAGAAGCTGGCCGAGCTCTCCCAGCTGGTGGAGAAGCTCTCGGGGATGCGCCTGGGGGCGCAGAAACCCCTCATGGGCCGGATCTCCTACGTCCGGGAGAGCGGCCTGGGCATCGACGCCCTCTACAAGGAGCCCCGGGTGGGCTACTCGGTGCACCCCGCGTTCGTCGGGCGGAAGTTCGAGATCGTCCTGGGCAAGAAGAGCGGCAAGCCCTCGATCGAGATCAAGCTGAACGAGATGGGCCTCAAGGCCACCGAGGAGCAGATGCGCGTCATGCTCGACAAGGTGAAGCTGAAGTCTATCGAGAAGAAGGGCTGGCTCGAGGACGACGAGTTCCGCGAGATCGCCAAGGGCGTCCTCGGGCGCTAGCCGGGAAACCCAAACACGTTGTTCCCTCCGGCGGGGCCAGACTTTTCCCCTCTCCCCCTGGGAGAGGGGGGCTGAACCTGACGAAGCCCCGCCGGAGAACGGCGCCACAGCGAACAACCTGTCGAGACTTCACATCTCGCCGGGGCGGTGCGGCCCGGGCTTCCCTGCCGCGGCAAAGCCGTTTAGACTGCGCGGCGGGACGCCTCTCCCTACGCGCCGGGATCCCCGCCATGTGCGCCGACCGCCTGATGGACCGCAAGACCTTCCTCAAGGAAGGCCCCCTCCACCTCATCCGCGCCTTCTTCCAGGGCGCGCACGAGGTGAAGGTCGTCCGGGGCCACCGGCCCCCGGAGCAGGATCTCCTGCTGCGCCCCCCTGGGGCGGCGAAACCCGAGGCGCGCTTCCTGGAGCTGTGCCTGGGGAGCGCCGCCTGCTCCATCGCCTGCCCGGCCAACGCCATCCGGATGGTCCCGCGCCGGGACGACCCCGGCCTCATCGGCCCGCTCATCCGCCCCGCCGAGAACGCCTGCGTCCTCTGCGAGGGCCTCTCCTGCATGAAGGCCTGCCCGACGGGGGCCCTCACCCTCGTCCCCCGGGAGGCGATCCGCATCGGCCTGGCCGGGGTGGACGGCGGGGAGTGCCTCGCCTGGTCGGGCCAGCAGGAGTCCTGCGCCGCCTGCGCCGAGCGCTGCCCGGTCGGGGCGGCCGCCATCGTCATCGAGGAGCGCGGGGGCGCGAGAGGCCCCGTGGTACGGGAGGCGGGCTGCACGGGCTGCGGGGTGTGCGAGTACTACTGCCCCGTCTACCCCTCGGCCATCCGCATCCGCCCGCTCCCGGAAGCCGGATGACCGGGGCTGAGGAAGAGCGCCGGGCCCTCCTCCTCTGGGACGGGGGGTGCGCCTTCTGCCGCCGCTGCGCCGCCTGGGCCGAGGCCCGCGACCGAGCGGGCAGGCTCCGGGCCCTTCCCTACCAGGAGGCCCCCTCCCCCCCCATGACGGAGGCCCTGCGCGGGGCCTGCGCCCGGGCGGTCCACCTCATCCTGCCGGACGGGCGGGTCCTCCGCGCCGGGCGCGCCGTCCTGGGCGCGCTCGCGCTCCTGGGCTTCCGGCGCACGGCGGCCCTCCTCTCCCTCTACCCATTCGTGTGGATGGTCGAGGCGGGCTACTGGCTCGCGGCGCGGAACCGGGGCCGCCTGGGGCGGCTCCTGGACGGACGGGGAGGGAACCTTCCTAGTTAGAGAGCCGCACCCCCACCACCGAGTTGATGCCATACCCCTCGCCCGCCTGGGCGAAGCTGTTGGTGGAGAGGGCGGTGCGGATGATCTCAAAGGTGGTCTGGTCCGTGTTGCCCTGCTCCACGAAGCTGGAAACCCGCACCTGGATGAAGTCCACGATCTGGATGTTGTAGGTCTGGCTCGTGGGGGAGAGTTCCCGGATGACGGCCAGGGTCATCTCGTTGCGGCCCTCGCTCAGGCGGTCGCTCATCCCGCTCCGCCAGCCGTTGCGGTTGCCGGGGAGGGCGCGCGCCGAATCGCCATAGTCCACCTGGATGTCGTAGCCGGAGTAGACGCGCTCCCGGAAGAGGCTGTTGCTGTTCGAGTTGTCGTCCAGGGCGAAGCCCACCAGGAAGTTCTCGCCGTTGGAGATGGCGTTGCCGCAGCCGTTGCCGCTCGGGCCGTCGGCGAAGTAGTTGCCGCAGTAGCGGCGCAGCGTCATCGTCTGGCCCACCGCGAGCACCCCCGAGCAGCCGTTTGTATTGTTGCAGTAGATACCGAGGGGCACCATGCTCCCCGGCGGCACCGAGGAGGCCGGGGAGATGGCCGCGGCGGCGCTGGTGGTGACGCCCGCGGTGTTGATGCCGATGACCGGGGCGAAGAACAGGGGGAGGCTGTGGGCGATGTTGACCTGGATGGGGGTGGCCGTCGGGAAACTCACCACGGGAGCGGCGCCCGACAGGTAGG
>JACPCT010000341.1 GCA_016184445.1 Candidatus Tectimicrobiota bacterium
CTGGCCACGGGCCGGATCGAGAACCAGACGACGGGCGCGGCCTTCGACGCCGCCCCGATCCCCGCCTTCATGCGGGAGCTGATCGCCGCCGGGGGGCTCCTCCCCTTCGTCTTGAACCGGCGCGCCTAGGGGCCACGCCCCGCCCGGCGGACGCCAAGGGAGATTCGCCGTGGAGCCTCTGCTTACGACCGTCGTGGGAAGCTACCCCCAGCCGGACTGGCTGGTGGACCGGGAGAACCTCCTGAGCCGCCTCCCCCCGCGCGTGCGTGCGCGGGAGATCTGGCGGGTGGACCCCGGGCACCTCGAGCAGGCCCAGGACGACGCCACCCTCCTGGCCATCCGCGACATGGAGCGGGCCGGGATTGACGTCATCACGGACGGCGAGATGCGCCGGGAGAGCTACTCCAACCACTTCGCCACGGCGCTGGAGGGGATGGACACCGGCAACCCCGGCTACGCCCTCGACCGGACGGGCCACCCCAATCCCGTGCCCCGCGTGACCGGCCCCATCCGCTGGACCCGGCCCATCCTGAAGCGGGACCTCGAGTTCCTGCGGCGCAACACCGGCCGGAGAATCAAGATCACCCTCCCCGGCCCGTTCACGATGGCCCAGCAGGCCCAGAACGGCCACTACGCGGACGACCGCGGCCTCGCCCTCGCCCTGGCCGACGCGGTCAACCGGGAGATCAGGGCCCTGATGGATGCCGGGGCCGACGTGGTGCAGCTCGACGAGCCCTACCTCCAGGCCCGGCCGGAGAACGCCCGCAAGTACGGCCTGGAGGCCATCAACCGGGCCCTGGACCAGGTGAGGGGGACGACGGCCCTCCACACCTGCTTCGGCTACGCCCACGTCGTCAAGAACCGCCTCGCGGGCTACCCCTTCCTCGCCGACCTGAACGCCTGCGCCGCCCAGCAGATATCGATCGAGGCCGCGCAGCCGGACCTCGACCTCTCCATCCTGGAGAAGCTGCCCGCCAAGACGATCATTTTGGGCGTGATAAGCCTCGGGGACATGGAGGTCGATCCGCCCGAGGCCGTGGCGGCCCGGATCCGGAGGGCCCTCCGGCACGTGCCCCCCGGGCGGCTGGTCCTCGCCCCCGACTGCGGGATGAAGTACCTCCCCCGCGAGGTGGCCTTCGGCAAGCTCCAGGCCCTCGCCGAAGGCGCCCGGATCGTGCGCGGGGAGATTTCCTGAGCCCCGGCGGGGGCCTCAGTACGTCAGCCGGGAGAAGCCCTCGAAGAAGTGGACCAGGAACTTCTCCGACTGGAGCAGCCCCGCCACCTGGGCGTATTCGTTGGCCGCGTGCTTCCGCATGGCGTTGCAGGGGAGCCCCCCCACCCAGGGGACGCCCAGCTCCTCGGTCCAGAGCGCGACCGGCATCCCCGCCGAATGGACGGGCCACACCTCGGGGTCGGCCCCCAGCGCCCGGTGGGCGGCGAGGAAGCTCTGGACGAGGGGGTGCTCGGGGGCGGTCCCTCCCCCCGCGTAGTGGTTGTTCACGACGAACTCGATGTCCCCGAAGCCGCCCTCCCGCAGGATGCGGCGGACGTTCTCGATGCGCTCGCCGGGGTCCTCCCCCGGCTGGAAGCGCATGTTCACCACGGCCTGGGCCTCGGAGGGGATGCTCACCTTGACCGACTTCCCCTCACCGATGAAGCCCGCCTGGAGCCCCAGGACCGTGAACTCGGGCCGGAAGCAGTGGGCCCGCACGGCCTCGGCGAAGTTCTCCTGGCGGAAGCGCCTCACCCCGAGGCTCGTCTTCATCCGCTCGGGGTCCATCCGGCCGGCGAGGGCGCGGCAGAGGGCCTCCTGCGAGGGGCTGGGCCGCCAGCCCTCCCCCTTCAGGTAGATCTCCTCCAGGCGCTTCTCCAGGCAGGCGACGGCCTCCACGAGGCGGTCGGCGGGGTTGCCGATCCAATTGGAGTTCAGGGCGTGGATCTCGTTGCCGATCGGCCCGCCCCACCCCCCCGGCCGGCAGAAGAGCCGGCCCATGAGGTTCCCCTTGAGGGAGAGGGGGACGATGGGTGTCCCGTCCGTCTGGGCCATCGGGCAGAGCCAGTAGGCGGCGTCCGCCCTCTCCATCTTCCGCTTGTAGCGGGGGAAGAAATCCTTGAGCCCCCCGCTGCCCAGTTCGGAAGCCTCGTGAACGAACATGACGTTGAGGGGCAGCTTCTCCCCCGCCTTGCGGACGGCCCCGATCGCGTTCATCGCGATGGCGATCCCGGTCTTCATGTCCTCCGCCCCCCGGCCCACGACGCAGGGGCCGAGGCCCGGCAGGTCGTGGATCCGCGGCTCGAAGGGCGGGTTGAGCCAGTTCGGCTCCTCGGCCGGGGTGACATCGTAGAGGCCGTGGAAGAGAAGGGTCCGCGGTGCGCCCTCGTCGATCAGCCCGAAGACGACGGGGAACTCCTCCGTCTGGACCACCTCGGCCTCGCCGCCGTACTCCCGGATCTCCTCCGCCAGCATCTCGGACATCTCCTGGTTGCCCCAGTTCAGGGCGGAGACGCTGGGCTGGCGGATGTACCGGAGGAGACGCTCGACGTGGTGGTCCTCGAAATCCCGCTCGATCTGCCGTATGGCGCGCTGGGCGTCCATGCGAAGGCCTCCTTGGGCCGGGCGGCGCGCCCCGGCCGCTCCGCCGCGAATGCGATCAGGGGATCATCAAGCCCAGGAGAGGAACGTGCTGCTGGGCGCCGTAGACGTCCCGGTCGCCGGGCGCCCCCGAGGTGGGCCCCACCCTCGGGATGGTGACCTTGATGGCGTTGGCCGCGTCGAAGTAGACGATCTTCACGTCCTCGGGCCGGACGCCGTACAGCGCCGCCACGGCGCCGGGGCTCAGCGCCTCGCTTTCGGCCACGCGGCGGCAGGTGGCCGCGTCGGGGAACAACAGGTCCAGGGTGATGAAGAGCGGGCCCGCGTTCTTGCTCCGCAGCACCTCGGCCAAGTCGTAGAGCCTCTCCATCCCGCCCCTCAGCCCACCTGCTCGAAGGAGACCTCGAAGGGCGCGCCCGCGTCCTCCACCTCCATCAGGTGGTAGATGTGGAACTCATAGACCGGCCCCCCCTGGAAGTCGGACGGCGAGAAGGGGAACGCGAGGTTCCCGGCCGTGGCCTTCCGGCCCGCGAAGCCGCAATGGAGGAAGGTGCTGCGCGCCAGCGACAAGACCGAGTTGGCGGTGGCCTGGTCCTTGGCGATGGCCTCCACGACCACGCCCACCTCGTGGGCGAGCTTGCGCCCGTCGGGGCCCGGCCGGCCCATCACGCCGTCGCGGCCGTAGAAGATGAAGCGGAGCTCATAGTCCCCGGGCCCGAGGCTCCCGCGCACCATGCTGGCGACGGTGTCCTTCACCCGGGCCTCGACCTCGTCGATGTTCTGGAGGAGGATCGGGTCGGTCATCCCCGCCACGGTGATGGTCCGGTAGCCCCGGAGGCGCACGCCCTCCAGCTTGATCGTGGGCCTCTCCGCCGGGACGAAGCGGCTCCCCCACACCTTGACGCGCCGCCCGTCCAGCTGCTCGAACCGGGACTCCTTCAGGTCCACCATGCCCTCGGGCTCATAAAAGAGATACGGGTCCGGCTGCTCGTACATCATGTGGGCGGCGACGGAGGAAGGCGTGAGCCGCTTGCCGGCGTTCATGGGCTCCAGCTCGAAGTGATCCTCGCGGAGGGTCCCCAGGATGCAGTCGTTCGCGCCGATGGGCAGGGCGCACTGGGCGCCGCACTCGATGATTTTCGACATGTGGAAGGCGAGGCCCAGGTCGAAGCCCCGCATGGCGGCGTAGGAGGTGTAGATCGCCGTGTCGCAGGAGCGGCCCGCGAGGACGACCTCCGCCCCGCCCTCCACCGCGCGGATGAAGGGGTCCAGCCCCATCTGGCCCACGATTCGCGCGCTCTCGTCCACGGCCTCCTCGGTGAGGGGGGGCAGCTTCCCGAGGGAGCGGATGCGGCCTTCGCGGACGGCCCGCTTGACGGACTCCTTGTCCATCTCGGCGCGGATGACGGCGAGCCTGAACCGGTGGCCGTCCCGCTTGGCGAGTTGGTGCATCACGTCGAGCACGGCATCCACGTGGGGGTTCCCGCCCGCCGTCCCGGCCGAGCCGATGATATAGGGGATCTTCTTCCGGCGGGCGGCCGCCAGGGAGTGCCCCAGGTCGCGGACGATCTGCTCCCGCTTGGTGAGCTGGTCCCCGCTGCCCAGGTAGTAGGGCCCCGCGTCGGTCGAGCCGTTGTCCGCCCCCATGTAGTGCGGATTGCGCGCGATTCCGTTTTCAAGGGATGATACGGGGAACCCGTAGCCCAGATTCCCGCACACCGAGAGCACCCGCAACTCGTCCACCGCGGCGATCTCCATGGGAAAGGAAATTCGAACAGGCCACCAGGATACCGGAATTCAGACGTTCGGGAAAGCGCAGAGGGGGTCAAGAACGATGAACGCGCGAGCCGAGTTCTTTTCGAATGTCGCCACCGCCACTTTGGCGGACGCCGCCACGGCGCTGGGCCTGAACCTCATCATGGAGGGCCCCCGGCCCGTGGTTCCCGAAACCTATCCGCGCTTCGCGGGGCCGGCCTACACCATGGTGTTCGCCCCCGTCCGCGACCCCGGAAAGAAGCCCCCCTACGGCTTCTACGACGTGGTGGACGCCATCCCGCCGGGCGCGGTCATGGTGGTGGACGCGGCGGGCTCCCCGCTCGCCGCCTGGGGGGGCGGGTCGAGCGGGGTGTGCGCCCGGCGGGGGGCGGCGGGCTGCGTGATCGACGGGGCGACGCGGGACTTGGAGGACATCCGCCGGCTGGGCTTCCCGGTCTTCAGCAGGTCGGTTTGGAGCCTGGCCTTCCCGCGCCGCCTGGAGGTCGTGGCCAAGGGGACGCCCGTCACTTGCTGCGGCGTGCGCGTGGAGCCCGGGGACATCGTCGCCGCCGACATCGACGGCGTGGCGGTCGTCCCGCTGAGCCGCTTCGACGACGTGAAGCGCCAGATCGAGCGGATCCAGGCGATCGAGAAGGAGGTGAAGGGGCGCGCGGCGAAGGGGGAGGCGATGTCCGATCTGTTCCCCCTGCTCGCGAAGAAGTTCACGACGGACTGAGGGCGTCGCACCAGCGGGACGCCGCCAGGAGGCCGGCCTCGCCGAACCGCCGGCCGCCAAGCTGGAGGCCGAAGGGGAGGCCCTCCTCCCCGCGCCCCAAGGGGAGGGTGACGGCGGGCTGGCCCGAGAGCGTGAGGGCTTCGAAGAAGACGGGGCTTCCCGTCGAGGCCTCCCAGGGGGGAGGCAGCCGGTCGAAGGCGGGGAGGACGACCAGCTCGTAGCGGTCATGGAGCCTGTCCATGGCCCGGGTGAAGCGCGACCTCAGGCGCAAGGCGTTCACATAATGCACGGCGGGCACCATGAACCCCGCGGCCACGGTCTTCCGGGTCGAGGGGGGGTAGGCGTCCATGTTCTCCAGAAACATCTCACCGTGGTAGCAGGCGGCGTCAACGGCGCGGACAACCGCGTGAGCGGCGTGGACCGCCTCCTGGCCCATGGGGAGCCTTCCCTCCTCCACCTCCACGCCCTTTCCCCGGAGCGAGGAGACCGCCGTCATGGTCCGGCCGGCCACCTCCGGGTCCGCCAGGGGCAGAAAATCCTCTTTCAAGAAAAGCACCCGCCCCGGCCGCCGCGGGGCGGAGGCGGCGGCGAAGTCGGGAACCGGGACATCCGGCGCCCCGTCGTCCCCCGCCGCGGGCCCGGACATCACCGTGAGGAAGCGCGCCAGGTCCTCCGCCGAGCGCGCGATGAGGCCCACGTGGTCGAACGTCCACGAAACCTTCACGATCCCGGAGCGGGGGATCCGCCCGTAGGTGGGCTTCAGGGCGCACGCCCCGCAGAAGGCGGCGGGGCGGAGGGTGGAGCCCGTGGTCTGGGTCCCCAGGGCGATGGGCACCATCCCGGCGGCCACCGCCGCCGCCGAGCCGCTGCTCGAGCCCCCGGGGCTCCGGGAGAGGTCCCAGGGGTTGCGGGTGACGGAGGGGTCGGCGTTGGCGAAGGGGGTGGTCACCGTCTTCCCGAGCGCGACGGCCCCCCCCGACCGGAGACGCGCGACGCAGGCGGCGTCGGCACCGGGGACATGGCCCCGGTAAAGCGGGGTCCCCGCTTCGCGCCGCAGGCCCTTGATGTCAAAGATGTCCTTGGCGCCGTATGGCGCGCCGGCGAGCGGGCCCAGCGGGCGGCCTTCCGCCCGGGCCCGGTCCGCCGCCCGGGCCGCCTCCAGGGCGCCCTCCCGGTCCACCTGGGCCCAGGCCCGCACGCTCCCCTCGCACTGGCCGATCCGGGACAAAAGGGAGCGCACCCACTCCTCCGCCGAGAGGGTGCCCCCGGCCAGGCGGCCGAGACCCTCGCTCAAGGTGAATCTCCAAGGCTCAGTCACAGGCGCCCTTCATCCCGCGCAAAACCGGGGGAACCGGAGGTCCCCTCCCCAAGCGCACCGGGGAGGGACGGAGCACCGCGATCGAGGCCGCTCACACGTTGCGCGTTCCGCTGAGACGGCCCCCCCTACCTCTTGAGCAGGGTGACGGTGGCGACGGCTGCCTCGTCCTCGACGATGCCACCCGTGTTTTCGACCAGCCCCACCTTGGGATCGGCCACTTGCCGGGGGCCGGCCTCCCCCCGGAGCTGCCACACGATCTCGGCCACTTGGGCCAAGCCGGTCGCCGCGACCGGATGGCCCCTCGCCGCCAGGCCGCCGCTCGTGTTGACCGGGATGTCTCCCGCGATCTTGGTCCGCCCCGCCTCGATCAGGGCCGCCCCCCCTCCCTTCTCGCAAAACCCCAGATCCTCATAATGGTAGAGCTCGGAGGGGGCCACGGCGTCGTGGACCTCGGCCACGTCGACATCTTCCGGCCCCAGGCCGGCCCGCTCGTACGCCTCCTTCGCGGCCAAGGTGGTGATGCTGGGCCTCGCGGCGCCCCTCGCGTCCGCGAACCTTCCCGACCGCAGGCCGATGGCCGCGATCTCGACCAGCGGCCGGCGGGTGTACCTTCCCGCCCTCTCCCGGCTGCACAGGACGGCCGCCGCCGCCCCGTCGCTCATGGGCGAGCACATGTAGAGGGTCAGCGGATCGGCGACGAGGCGGGAGCCCAGGACCTGCTCCACCGTGAGCGGCGCACGGTGCTGGGCGTTGGGGTTCAGGGAGCCGTTGAAGCTGTTCTTCTCCACCACCTTGGCGAAGTGCTCCTTGCTCCAGCCGTAGCCGGCC
>JACPCT010000342.1:0-1091 GCA_016184445.1 Candidatus Tectimicrobiota bacterium
TCCATCCTCTCGGGGGCCCACAACCTCCTCTTCCCCCGCGTCCGCGAGCTCCTGGACGCCCAGGGGATGGAGGACGCCGTCCTCTTCGGGGGGGGCATCATCCCCGGGGAGGACGCGAAGGCCCTCAGGGCGAAGGGGGTGGGCGCGGTCTTCACCCCCGGCGCCTCCCTGGAGGAGATCGTGGCCTACGTCCGGGGCGCGGTGGAGGGGCGCCGGGCCGGGAAGAAGGGCTGAGATGGGGCGGCCCGGAGCGGAAGCGGCGGCGGCCCTGCTCCTCCTGGGCCTCCTCGGGTGCGCCCCCGCCCAGGGTCCCGCGCCCGCCCCGGCCCCGCCTCCGCCCGCCGAGGAAACTTCTCCTTCCCCCGCGCGCGCCATCGGCTTCTTCAACCGGGGGCAGGAGCATTTCCGCCACGGGGAGTACGCCGAGGCGGAGCGGATGTTCCTCCAGGCCGCGGAGGCCGACCCCGGTCTCCACCCCGCCTTCGTGGCCCTGGCGGAGGCCCGCGAGAAGACGGGGAAGAAAAAGGAAGCGGCCGAGGCCTACCGCCGGGCGCTCCGCCTCAAGCCCGGGGACGCCAAGGCCCACATCGCCCTGGGCCGCCTCGGGGACGAGGCCAAGCAGACGGAGGCGGCCCTCTACCACTTCGAGCGGGCGGCCGAGCTGGCCCCAGAGGAGTTCCTCCCCCACTTCTGGCTTGGCCACCTCCGGGTGCGCCGGGGCCAGCTCGACGCGGCCATCCGCCACCTCCGGGCGGCCGTCCGCGCCGACCCCTCCCACCCCCACGCCCGCTACTGGCTCTGGCTGAGCCTGGCCCGGCGGGGGGGCTCGGAGGACTACGAGGCCGAGCTGGGCCGCCGGATCGTGGAGGAGGGGAACGAGGAGCCCATCCGCTTCTACCGGGGGCGGGCGGCGGCCGAGTTCCGGGCGGGGCGGATGGAGGAGGCGCTGCGCGCCATCCAGAAGGCGGTGGACGTGAACCCGAACTGGCGGGACCGCAAGTGGCGGGGGGTGATCGAGGACATGGAGCGCTACCGCCGGGCCCGGAGGTAGGGAGCGGGGCTTGCCTGGGGCCACGATTGGAGGAAACGGG
>JACPCT010000342.1:1155-7620 GCA_016184445.1 Candidatus Tectimicrobiota bacterium
GTTTCATCCGTAGGGGCGAATCTTGTATTCGCCCTGCGGCATGGCCACGGCCGAAAGGGGGCGAACACGAGGTTCGCCCCTACGGACAGGCGAACACACCACCCCCTGCTTGTCGCCGGAGAAATTGACCGGGAGCGGGGCCCTCCCTATACTTTGCCCGCCTGCCTCATCGTTCCACGGCTTGGAGCGGACATGAAGCGCGGATCCCGGCTGATGATCGGTCTCGCGGCGGCCCTCCTGCTGGGCGCCTGCGCCCGCGAGCCCATCCAGAAGGCGGTGGCGGGGGGGCTCCTCCCCACCGAGGAGAACCTGGTGGTGACGAACCACTGCCAGGGCTGCCACCTCCACTCGAAGTTCGTGGCCGAGGCCCATCTGGCGAAGGTGAAGGCCCGCTACGCCCAGGGGAACCCCCTGCGCGAGGCGGCCCGCTGCCTCCAGTGCCACCGCCTGAGCCTGGAGAACATCTTCCGCAGCGAGACCCGCCGGACCGAGTTCCCCCACGGCGCCCTCGCCGGCCTCACCGGCATCCCCAAGCCCTCGGACGCGCCGCAGGCGCCCGGGAAGAAGGAAGCCGCCAAGCCCGTGGAGGAGAAGAAGAAGGAGCGCAAGTGGTACTTCTTCTGGCTCTTCTGAGCTGGAAACCCTAAGGGTAAGGATTCTCATCTGTAGGGGCGACCGGCCGGTCGCCCCTACAAACGTGTTCGGCGGTATCCTCCCCTACCTCCTCGCCGCCGGGTCGAGCAGGTCCCGCAGGCCGTCCCCCAGGATGTTCAGGCCCAGCACCGTGAGCGCGATCGCCAGCCCCGGGAAGAGGGTCAGGTGGGGCGCGATCAGCAGGAAGTCCCGCCCCTCGGCCAGCATCGCCCCCCAGCTCGGCTCGGGCGGCTGGATGCCGAGCCCCAGGAAGGAGAGCCCCGCCTCGGCCACGATCGCCCCCGCCGTCCCGAAGCTCGCCTCCACGATCACCGGGGAGAGCAGGTTCGCCAGGAGGTGACGCGCGAACACCCGCAAGGGGCCCGCCCCCGCCGCGCGCGCCGCGGCGACGAACTCCCGCTCCCGGAGCGAGAGGATCTGGGCCCGCACCAGGCGCGCGTAGCCCACCCAGCCGAAGGCGGCGAGCGAGACCGCCACGTTCGAGAGCCTCGGCTCCAGCACCGACATCAGGGCGATGGCGAGGAGGATGCCCGGGAAGGCCTGGAAGACGTCGGCCAGCCGCATCAGGCCCTCGTCCCAGGCCCCGCCCGCCCAGCCCGCCAGCCCCCCCACCGCGAGCCCCACGGCGAGCGAGACCAGCACCGCCGTGAACCCGACGAGGAGGGAGATCCTCCCGCCGTGGAGGACGCGGCTGGCGATGTCCCGCCCCAGCTTGTCCTGGCCCATCGGATGGCCCGGCCCGGGCGGGGCGAGCCCCCGCGCCAGCTCCTGGGCGTAGGGATGTGGCCCGGCCCGGGCGGGGCGAGCCCCCGCGCCAGCTCCTGGGCGTAGGGATGGTGGGGGGAGAGGAGCGGGGCGGCCAGGGCGCCCAGCACGAGCAGCGCGAGCAGGGCGCCCCCGGCGGCGAGGGAGAGCCGGCCGCGCATCAGCCGAGCCTCACGCGCGGGTCGAGCCAGGCGTAGGCCAGGTCGGCCGCGAAGTTCACCGCCACGTACACCCCCGCGATGAGGAGCACGCAGCCCTGAACGACGGGGTAGTCCCGCGCCGCGATGGCCTGGATGGTCAGCCGCCCCACCCCCGGCCAGGCGAAGACCGTCTCGGTGATGATCGCCCCCGAGAGCAGCGCCCCCATCTGGATCCCCAGGATGGTGATGAGGGGGAGGCAGGCGTTCCGCAGGGCGTGGAGCCAGAGCACCCGGCCCTCGGAGAGCCCCTTGGCCCGGGCGGCCGAGAGGTAGTCCTGGGGCAGCACCTCCAGGAGGCTCGAGCGCGCCATCCGCATCAGGATGGCGGCCAGCGCCATCCCCAGGGTGGCGGCCGGCAGCACCAGGCTCAGGGGCCCGGACCGGCCCGAGACGGGGAGCCAGCCCAGCCCCAGCGAGAAGGCGATGATCAGCAGCGGCCCCAGCCAGAAGACGGGCAGGCTCGCCCCCAGCACCGCGAGCATCCCCGCCAGCAGGTCCAGCCACGACCCCGCCCGCCGGGCGGCGGCCATCCCGAGCGGGAGGGCGATGAGCATGGCCACGGCGAGGGAGGCGGCGGCCAGCTCCGCCGTGGCGGGCGCCCGCTCCGCGAGGAGGGAGGCCACGGGGCGCTTCTGGTGGAGGGAGCTCCCCAGGTCCCCCCGCGCCAGCCCGCCCAGGAACTCGCCGTACTGGGCGAGGAGCGGGCGGTCGAGGCCCAGGGCTTTCCGCATCTCCTCGCGCTGGGCGGGGCGGGCCGTCTCGCCCAGCATCAGGTCCACCGGGTCGCCGGGGATGACGTGGGTGACGAGGAAGACAAGGGTGGAGACCCCCCACAGGACGGGCAGGAGGAGGAGGAGCCTCCGCAGGAGGAAGCGGCGCACCTAGCGGCCCCCCTCCGCCGCGAGGCGGGCCCCGGCGAGGGAGATCAGGTCCTCGTTCGGGTAGACCACGAAGCCCTCGATGCGCCGGTCCAGCGCCGCCACGTTCTCGGTGTGCCACAGGTTCACGTAGGGCAGCTCCGCGCCCAGGATGCGCTGGACCTCATGGTAGAGCGGCGCGCGCTGGTCCCGCCCCGGGAGGCGCTGGGCGGCCTCCACCAGCTCGTCCACCAGGGGGTTGGCGTAGCGCCCCCGGTTGAGGCCGGCGGGGGGCGCCTGGCCGCTGTGGAAGACGAAGCGGTAGATGTCCGGGTCCGAGATCCCCACCCAGGTCAGGCTGTAGAGCTGGAAGTTCCCGCTCCGGATGTCCCCGAAGAACGTGCCCCACTCGTGGGAGCGCACCTTCACCTCGATGCCGGCCTTGGCGAGCTGGTCGGCGATGACGCTCGCGGTCCGGCGGCGGAGCTCGCTCTGGGAGGTCTTGAAGACGAGCGTGAAGCGGGGGCGCGGCCCCGGCCCGTCCGGGTCGGGGAGGCCCGCCTCGTCGAGGAGGCGCATGGCCTGGGCGGGGTCGTGGGGGATGGGCGGGAGCCCCGGGGCGTGGGCCCAGTGGTCGCGGGGGAGGAGGCTGTCCGTCTCGCGGGCGAGGCCTTTCAAGATGTGGCGGATGATGGGCCGCCGATCGATCGCCAGGGCGATGGCGCGGCGCACCTTGGGCCTGGCGAGGATGGGGTCCGCCAGGTTGAAGCCGAGGTAGGTGAAGTTGGTGCCGGGGCGGCGCTGGATGCGCAGGCGCGGATGGTCCCGCAGGCGCGGGAGGAAGTCGGGGGAGAAGGAGTCCTGCAGGAGGTGGAGGCCCCCGCTCTCGAGCTCCAGGACGCGGATGGTCTCCTCGGGGATGATCCGGAAGACGAGGCGCTCGTAGGCGGGCGGGGCGGCCTGGCCCTCGAAGGCGGCCAGCTCGAGCCGCTCGTCGGGATCGAAGCGCACGAAGCGGAAGGGCCCCGCGCCGACGGGCCTCTCCCCGAAGCGCTTGCCCGCCCCGGCCGCGCTCCTCGGCACGATCCCCACCATGAGGGACTCGGGGAAGGAGGCCGAGGGGCGCTTGAGGCGGAAGACCACCTCCCCGGGGGAGGGGGTCTCGATGCCGCCGAGCTCCCGCAGGCCGGCCGCCCTGGGGGAGCCCATCGCGGGCTCGCGGATGGACTCGAAGGTGTACTTCACGTCCGCCGAGGTGAGGGGAGAGCCGTCGTGGAAGCGGAGGCCCTCCTTGAGCACGAAGCGGTGGGCGAGGTCCGAGGACTCCCACGTCGCGGCGGCGTCGAGGGCGATCTCGCCCCGCTCGCCGTAGGCCAGCAGCTGGCGGAAGAGCAGGCGGTGGATCTGCCAGGAGACGGCGTCCTGGGAGAGGCGGGGGTCGAGGCTGGTGGGGTTGCTGTCCACCCCGACGACGATCGCCTTCCCGGGCGCGGGAGGAGCGGGCCGGCCGCAGGCGCCCAGGCCGAGGGCGAGGACGGCCAGGGCGGCCAGGCGGGCCGTCCGGAGGAGCGGTGAGGGCTGGCGCAGCGCAGCGAGGGTCAAGGCTCGGGCCGCTTCGGCGGGGCGGAGCATTCCTCGCCAGAAGTTGTCACAGGGCGGCCCCAGCGTCAACGAAGGCTTCCATCCGGCGTTTGCGGCGCCGGGGCCGGGCGATTAAGATGCTCCGCGTACGCCCGTTCCGGCAACCAGGAGGAGGCCCGGCGTGAAGCGGCCGCCCCGGCCGGGGAAAGCACTCGCCCTCATCGCCCTGACCCTGGCGCTCCTCGCCGGGCCCGCGCCCGGGCCCCTCGCGCAGGAGGCGGCCCGGCCCCCGGGGGAGGGGGAGAAGGCCCCCTTCTTCGACATCCAGGGGTTCGATTCCGCCTCCCTGATCGGCAAGAAGAACCTCCTGCTGGTGTTCTACCGGGGCCATTTCTGAGGCTACTGCCAGAAGCAGCTCGTGGAGCTGCAGGAGAACCTCGAGACCATCCGCCGGCGCGGCGCCGAGGTGGTCGCCGTCAGCACGGACGACGCCCTGCGGATCAACCTCTCGGTCCGGGAGCTGGGGGTGCGCTTCCGCCTCGTCTCGGACCCCCAGCGCCGGGTGATCCTCAGGTTCGGCGTGCTGCACCCGAAGGAGGGGCTCGCCCGGCCGGCGACCTTCCTCATCGACACCAAGGGGGTCGTCCGGCTGGCCCATGTGGGGAAGGATTACGCGGACCGGCCTCCCATCCAGGCCATCCTCGACGTCCTGGCCTGGCTCAAGGCCGGGGGGTAGGGATTGGCCCGGAGGGGTCGGCATCCTCCGGGGCCCGCGCCTCCGGGCGCCCGTCACCGCGAAGGCTTGGAATGACCCTGCATCCGCCGGCCAGACTCGGCACCCGAGCGATGGGAGCGGCCCTCGCCTGCCTCTTCGGGGCCGGGCTGGGGATGGCACCCCCCGCGGGCGCCCAGGGGAAGAGCGCCTCCAAGAACGGGCCCGCGATCTCCTCCCAGCGCGACCTGGAGGCCGCCATCCGCCAGGCCGTCGAGCGGCGGTGCAGCCGTCCGGATCGCCTGAGCGTGGTCGTCCGATCCCTGACGGCGGGGGAGACCCTCTTCGCCCACCATCCCAGCCAGATGCGCATCCCCGCCTCGAACCAGAAGCTCGCCACCACCGCCGCCGCCCTCGCCCGCCTGGGGCCGGACTACACCTTCCCCACCGACGTCTACGCCGGCGGGCCCGTGCGCGGGGGGATCCTGGAGGGGAACCTCTACCTCAAGGGGTACGGGGACCCCTTCCTCGTCCAGGAGCGGGTGCGGGAGCTGGCCCACGAGCTGCGGCTGCTGGGGCTTAGGCGGATCCGGGGCGACCTCGTCGCGGACGACACCTACTTCGACGCCGTGCGCTACGGGCGGGGCTGGCACGCCGAGGGCTCCCTGCGCCCCTACCAGGCGCCGCACGGGGCGCTCTCCTTCAACTTCAACGTGGTGTGGGTGCTCATCGACCCGGGCCCCGCGCCCGGCGCGCCCGCGCGGGTCCAGCTTGAGGCGCCGGCCGGCACCATCCGCCTCGAGGGCACGGTCGAGACGGGCCCCCCGGGGGGGCGGCCCGCCGTCCGCCTGGCCCGCCGCCGGGTGGAGGGGAAGGACCGCATCCGGGTGGGGGGCACCATCCCCGCGCGCGCCCGGCGGGTCACCTACCCCGTCACGGTCTCGGAGCCAGCCCTCTACGCCGCGGGGGCGTTTTCCGTCTTCCTCAAGGAGGCGGGGATCGCGCTCGGCGGAGGCGTCCGGCGGGGCGCCACCCCGAAGGAGGCCGAGCTTCTCGCCCGCACCCTCTCCCGGCCCCTCGGCGAGCTCGTGCGGGACGTGAACAAGGTCAGCAACAACTTCATGGCCGAGCAGATCCTCAAGGCCCTGGGCGCCGAGGAGCACGGGCTGCCGGGGACGGCGGAGAAGGGCCTCCGGGTGGTGCGCGACTTCCTCCTCGCGGTGGGCGTCCCGGCGGGTTCCTTCGAGCTGGCGGACGGCTCGGGCCTGAGCCGGCTGAACCGCGTCTCGGCCGAGGGGCTGGTGGCCCTGCTCGAGGCCATGCACCGGGACTTCCGCCTCCGCCCCGAGTTCGCGGCCTCCCTCGCGGTCGTGGGGATCGACGGCACGGCGCGCCGGAAGATGCAGCGGACCTCATCGGTGCGCCGGGTCCGGGTGAAGAGCGGCCTCCTCGACCGGGTGCAGACCCTGAGCGGCTATGCCGTGGCCGACAACGGGGAGACGCTCGCCTTCGCCATCCTCTCGAACGAGAACGGCTGCAACCCCAACCCGCTCTTCCACGAGATCATCCTGCCCGTGACCCTGCTGGACCGCCCCCTCCCGCCGGCCCTGGCCCGCGGGGCCGAGGGCGTCCGGCGCAACCTCTCCCTCCCCATGCCGGACCCCCGCCTGCGGGACCGCTGGCGCGCCCAGGGCCG
>JACPCT010000343.1 GCA_016184445.1 Candidatus Tectimicrobiota bacterium
CCGAGATCACGAACTTCACCCAGCTCGTGAGCGCGGCCATCGGCTTCAATCAGCAGCGCGGCGACGCCATCCGGGTCGTGTCCGTGCCCTTCCAGGCGGTCGTGCCGGAGGGCGCGGAGCTGGGCGTCTCGGCCCAGCAGGAGTTTGTCCTGACCCTGGTGAAGTACGTCCTGGGCTTGATCGCCCTGGCGCTGATCTTCCTCTTCGTGATCCGGCCGCTGCTCGCCTGGGTCGCCGCGGTGGAGCTGAGGGCGCGGCCCGGGCGCGAGGGGCTGGCGGTCGGGCCCGAGGGCGTGGCCCTGCCCGGCGGCATGATGGAGGCCCTGGGGCCCGCGCCCGAGCCCGTGAAGACGGCCCAGCAGATCGAGGCCGAGGAAGCGCGCAAGATCTACGAGCAGGTCTACTCCTTCGTGGAGGAGAACCCGGACAGGGCGGCGGACCTCCTGAGGAGCTGGGTCAAGGAGCGGGCGTAACCGGCCGCACGCGGTAGGGCCGGCCGCCCGGAAAAGGGCGCGGATCCGAACACCGACGAGGAGCGGGCTCCATGGTCAGGGCGGCTTCGGTAGACAAGCTGAACGGCTCGGAGAAGGCGGCCATCCTTCTGCTCAACATCGGGGAGGAGCTGGCGGCCAAGGTCCTCCAGAAGATGGCGGAGGACGAGATCCAGCACCTGGGCAACTACATGGCCAGCATCGGGGCGGTCGCGCCCGACGCCGCCAAGAAGGTGAACCAGGAGTTCCTCGCGCGGCTTGCCACCGGGTCCTCCCGGGGTTTCAACGTGGGGAACGTCTCAAGCGTCCGCAAGCTCCTCGAGGCCGCCCTGGGCGCCGAGCAGGCCGAAGCCATGATCTCCAACCTCAGCGTGCCCACCGAGGAGGCGGGCATCGAGACGCTGCGCGTCCTGGACGCCAAGACCATCGCCAACTTCCTCAAGAACGAGCACCCCCAGACCATCGCCCTCATCCTCGCCCACCTGGAGTCGGAAAAATCGAGCGACGTCCTCAGCTTCCTCTCCGAGACCATCCGGGGCGAGGTGGCCTACCGGATGGCCACGCTCGACCGCATCCCTCCCGGTGTCATCAACGACCTCGACACCATCCTGGGCAACGAGCTGGCCGCGAGCGGCAGCGGCCAGAGTCAGATGGTGGGGGGCGTGGCCTCGGTGGCGGAACTCCTGAACCACGTGGACAAGGCGAACGAGAACCTCATCATCTCCAAGATCGAGGAGCTCAACCCCGAGCTGGCCGACAGCATCCGGGCGCTCATGTTCACCTTCGACGACCTCGTCTTCGTGGACGACCGCGGCATTCAGCTCATCCTTCGCGAGGTGAGCAACGAGGAGCTGACCATCGCCGTCAAGGGCGCGGGCGACGAGGTGAAGGAGAAGCTCTTCAAGAACCTCTCCGAGCGCGCGGCCGCCATGATCCAGGAGGACCTCTCTGCCATGGGCCCCGTGCGCCTGAGCGACGTCGAGAAGGCCCAGCAGAACATTGTGCGCATTGCCAAGCGGCTCGAGGACGAGGGCAAGATCATCATCGCCCGGGGCGGCGGCGGCGATGTGTTCCTCTAACCGGGGGCTTGCTCCTTGGCCGCGATGACCTTCTCATCCGAGGAAGTAAAGCCCTTCTCCTTCAACCGGCTGGAGAAGAAGGATATCCCCGAGGAAGGGCGGGTCGTCTCCATCTGGCGGAAGATGCGCGAGGTGGAGGACGAGCAGGCCGCCGAGCAGGCCGCCAAGCAGGCCGTCAAGGATGCCGCCGAGGAAGAGGCTGCCGAGAAGGCGGCTGCCGCGAGGGGCCCGAAGTATCCCGCCGCCAAGGCCCCGGATCCCAAGGTCCCAGACCCCAAGGCCGCCGCTCCCAAGACTCCGGCCGCCGAGAAAGGCGCCGCCGCCGAGGGGGCCGAGCCCGCACCTGAGCTCCCGCCCCCGCCCAAGCTCATCTTGCGTCCCCGCAAGCCCACCCGTGGTTCGTTCAGCCCCATGGTGAGCGCCGAGGAGCGCCCGAAGGGCTCATTCACCGGCTTCACCGCCGCCCCCAAGCCGGGGCCGGACGGGGTCCGTACCATCGTCCTCGACTCCGAGCGCGAGGCCGAGGAGGAGGCCGAGAAGACCGCCGCCGAGAAGCGCGCGGAGCTCATGGCCCAGGCCCAAGCCGAGGCAGCGGCCCTGAAGGAGCGGGCGAGGGCCGAGGGGCAGCAGCAGGGCTACGCCCAGGGGCTGGTCAAGGCGCGCGAGGAAGTGCGGGGCGAGCTTATTCCAGTCCTGCAGAAGTTCGCCGCCGAAACGCAGGGGCTGCTGAACCACAGGGCCGAGATTCTTCGCGGGGCCGAAAGGGAGATCCTCGAGCTCGCTCTCCTCATCGGGAAGAAGGTGCTCCACGCCGAGCTTCGGCTCCATCCCGAGGCGGTGGCCCAAGTGGTGCGCCATGCCCTGGGGCGCGCCATCGGCTGGGGCCGCGTGAGCGTGCTGGTCAACCCGGAGGACTGCGCCCTGTTGGAGGAGATGAAGGACTCCCTTGCCGGGGGGCTCGAGGGCGTCACCATCGCCGAGTTCGTGCCCGCTCCCTCCATCGCGCGGGGGGGCTGCGCCCTGCAGTCCAACCTCGGGGAGGTGGACGTCCGGCTGGAGCTCCAGGTGGGCGAGGTCGAACGGGCCTTACGTGAGGCCCTGGGCGAGAGGCTCGAAGCGAGTGCGGAGGCCGCTCCGGCCCTACAGACGCCCTCCTCCCCGCAGGCAGCTCCCGCGCCCCGCTTGGCCGAACCGCCGAAAGCCGAGGAGAAAGCCCCCGAAGCGCAGCCCTATCGCCTCCGCGAACTGGGCGGCCAGCCCCCGAAGGAGGGCGGGTCATGAGCCAGGTGTCGCTGACCCGCTACATGGGGCGGCTGGAGAAGGTCGAGACCTCCCGCGCTCTGGGCAAAGTCATCCAGGTCGTCGGCCTTCTCGTCGAAGGGAGCGGCCCGGGCCTTCCGGTGGGGGCGGTGTGCCAGGTGGAGCCCCTGCACGGGGGAGACCCGGTGCCCGTCGAGATCGTCGGTTTCCGGGACTCGCGCGTGCTGTTCATGCCCCTGGGGCAGGCGAGGGGCATCTCGCCGGGCAGCACCCTCCGGGCAATTTCGAGCCAGGCGACCGCCCGGGTGGGTTCCTCGATGCTGGGCCGGATCCTCGACGGGCTGGGCCAGCCGCTGGACGGCGGCCCTCCCCTGGATGATCTGGCCACCCGCCCTCTCTACGCCGAGCCCCTCAACCCCCTCTCCCGGCCCATCATCACCGAGGTGATGGACGTGGGCGTGCGCGCCATCAACGGCCTGCTCACCATCGGGAAGGGCCAGCGCATGGGCATCTTCTCGGGCAGCGGGGTGGGCAAGAGCACGCTCCTCTCCATGATGGCCCGCCACACCAAGGCCGACGTGACCGTGGTGGCCCTCGTCGGGGAGCGCGGCCGCGAGGTGAAGGAGTTCGTGGAGCGGGTGCTGGGGCCCGAGGGCCTGGCGCGCAGCGTGGTGGTGGCCGCCACCTCGGACCAGCCCCCCCTGGTGCGCCTGCGGGGGGCGTTCCTGGCGACGACCATCGCCGAGCATTTCCGCGACCAGGGGATGGACGTCCTCCTCCTCATGGACTCCATGACCCGCTTCGCCATGGCCCAGCGCGAGGTGGGCCTCTCGGTGGGCGAGCCGCCGGCCACCAAGGGCTACGCCCCCTCCGTCTTCGCCCTCATGCCGCGGCTCCTCGAGCGGGCGGGCGTGACGGGGGAAGGTTCAATCACGGGTTTCTACACCGTCCTCGTCGAGGGGGACGACATGGCGGACCCCATCTCGGACGCCGCCCGCGGCTTGCTGGACGGCCACATCGTTCTCTCGCGCCGGATGGCCTCGCAGAACATCTATCCCTCCATCGATGTGCTGGCGAGCAAGAGCCGGGTGATGATCGAGATCGTCCCCTCCGAGCACCTGCAGGCGGCGGGGGAGTTCATCTCGCTGGCCTCGGCCTACGACGAGTCGGCCGACCTGATCCAGGTGGGCGCCTACGTGAGGGGCTCGGACGCCCGGGTGGACCGGGCCGTCGACCTGCGCCCCAAGCTTCTGGACTACCTGCGGCAGGGGATAAGAGAAGGGGTCGCCTATGACGCGGCGGTCGCCTCCCTCCGGACCGATGTGCTCGCCGCCACGGCTCCTCCACGGTCCGCCGCCCCGCCGCGGCCCCCGGCGCCCGCCTCCCGTCCCGGGGCTCCCGTGGCGGCCCTCCGGAGGGCCTAGCCCATGGCCCGCAGGTTCCCCCTGAACGCTGTCCTCCGGCTTCGGAGGATGGAGGAGCAGGGCAAGATGAGGGAGTTAGCCTCCTTCGAGCGGGTTCGGACGCGCGAGACCGAGCAGTTGCGCTCCCTGGAGGGGAAGCTGGACGAGGCCCGCAACGACTTGGCCGAGCGCATCGTCGGGGAGGGCCTCCCGAGCCAGAAGGCTCAGATGTACCTGGCCTTCTTCGGCGCCCAGTCCTCCCGCATCCGCTACCAGCAGGAGCTCCTCCGCAAGGTGCAGGCCGAGGTCCGGCGCAAGCGCGTCGAGATGGCCATGGCCGTCGCCCGGCGGAAGATTTACGACCGCCTGAAGGAGCGCTTCATGGCGGAGGAGGAGCGGGAACGCAGCCGCCGGGAGGCGCTTCAGGTGGACGACATCGCCGCGATCCGCTTCATCGCCGGTTCCAGGGGGAGGCCAGCCGGTGCCTAAGATGCTGGGTGTCGCCGGAAAGTTGGGGATGTGCGTGTGGATGGTCCTCGCGCCTGGGTCCGCCGCGGCCGCCCAGCCCGCTCCTCCCGCCCAGGGGCAGCCCGCCCAGCCCGCCGCTCCTCCCGCCAAGGGGCAGCCCGCCAAGCCGGCTGAAACCCCCGCCGCGGTCGAGGCGCGCCTGAGCGATCAGCTGCTCTTGGAGATGGAGAAGAAGCGGCGGGAGCTCGATCAACGCGAGACCGAGCTCAAGCGGGAGGAGAGCCGCCTCCAGGAGCTGCGGGCGGACATCAAGAAGCGGATCGACACCCTGCAGGAGATCGAGGCGCGCATCCAGAAGGCCCTGGCGGTGGTGCAGCCCGAGCGCGCGGCGCGCATCAGCGAGCTGCTCGCCCGCCAGCCTCAGCCACCGGCCCAGCCTCAGAGCCGCTAGAGCCCTTTTCGGGCCCGGCTTCCCCGTCTCCCGTCTTTTCCCTTTTGCCCTTCCGATGCCGGAATCTTTTTCCGCTCCCGCTATCCCCGACGCCTCCAATGACCCGGATGCTTTCCCGTTAAATTGTTGAATTTAAATACTTTTCATTGGCTTTTCGGTTTTGGCACGGCTTGTGAATGCCAAGCCACCAGCCTGAGGCCCCGGACTGGGCTCGGGCGCACGGATTTCTTGGGAGGGAAGTCAGATGCCGAGCGTAGCGGCGGTTTCTTCGGGCGAGATCCTGGACATGGTGGCGGCGCCACCGGCTCCCCGTGGCGATTCCGGCTCCAGCAGGGACCGCTTCGAGGACGTCCTGGCGGGTGCGAGCCAGGAGTTGGGTTCGGAGGGGGTGGTCCCCGCTTCTTCCCCGCTACGGCCGGTCAAGAGCAAGGAGCCCCAGGAAGAAGTGACCCCAGCGAAGCCCCAGGGCCCGGAGAAGTCCGCCTCCCAGCCCGGGAATGCCACCGATTCGGCCACATCGAACGGGAAAGAGCCCGCCCCCGCCGCCTCCTCAAAAGGCAGTTCCGAGGCGCCGGGCAAGCAGGCGGGAGAAGG
>JACPCT010000344.1 GCA_016184445.1 Candidatus Tectimicrobiota bacterium
CTCGATGATCGCGGGGGGCGTCCTCTCCCTGCGCGCCCACGACCTCAAGGCCATCCTCGCCTACGGCACCGTCAGCCAGCTGGGCCTCATCGTCACCTTGCTGGGCTTCGGCGGGGAGGCGGCCGTCGTCGGGGCGACGCTCCACCTCTACATCCACGCGGCGGCCAAGGCGGCCATGTTCATGGCCGCGGGGATCATCGACCACGAGGCGGGCACGCGGGACGTGCGCCAGCTCGGCGGGCTGGCCAGGGCCATGCCCATCACCCACGTCCTTGCCGTGGTGGCCGCCGTCAGCCTCATCGGGGTGCCCCCCACGGGGGGCTTCATCACCAAGGAGCTGCTCTACGAGACGAGTCTCCACCCGGGCGGGCCGGGGGCGTGGGGGGGCTTCTGGCCCTGGCTCACCCTGGGGGCGGGCATCATCACCGCCCTCTACCACCTGCGCTTCCTGGGCGTCCCCTTTTGGGAGAGGGCCAAGGGGGGCGCTCCCAGGCACCCTCACGAC
The DNA here is from genome assembly GCA_016184445.1 of Candidatus Tectimicrobiota bacterium. Classification (GTDB taxonomy): domain Bacteria; phylum UBA8248; class UBA8248; order UBA8248; family UBA8248; genus 2-12-FULL-69-37. Next base: position 506 of record JACPCT010000344.1, read on the forward strand.
CCCCCCAAGGGGATGCTGGCGGCGCCCGCCCTGCTCGCGGCGGGAACCCTCCTCCTGGGCCTGGCGCCGGGCCTCGTGCAGGACGCCCTCATCGCCCCCGCCGCGGCGGCCACGCTGGGGCGGGCCCAGGCCCTGGAACTGCACCTGGAGCTCTGGCACGGGGTGAACGCGCCGCTGCTGATGTCGGCCGCCACGCTGGCGGCGGGGCTCCTCCTCTACCTGGGCTTCGCCAGGGTGTCGCCGGTGCTGGAGGGCGGCGCGGCGCTCTGGCGCGGCGGCCCCGGCCCGGACAAGGCCTACGACGGCTCCATGTGGTGGGCCAGGGAGCGCACCTGGGCCCTCCTCACCCTCCTCCAGGACGGCAACCTGCGCCGCTACCTCCGCTGGACGATGGCGGCGCCCGTCGTGCTCCTCCTGTTCCTCGCCTCGCGGCTCGACCGGGGGACGTGGCTCCTTCCCGGCTTCGAGCCGCCTGGCTTCCTCCCCGTGGCGATCTGCTCGCTCATCGTGGCGCTCGCCTCCGCGACCGCCCTCTTCCCGCAGCGCATCCCGGCCATCCGGGCGCTGGGGGGGGCGGGCTACTCCATCTCCGCCCTCTACCTGCTCGTCAAGGCGCCCGACCTCGCCCTGACCCAGATCATGATCGAGTCGGCCTCGGTCGTCCTCTTCCTCCTCGTCTTCCGCTACCTGCCCGAGCTGGAGCCCGACGCCCGGGGGAGGGCGCGGAAGGCGCGCGACTGGGCCATCGCCCTCGGCCTGGGCGCGGCGGCCACGGCCGGCATGGCGATCGTCATGAGCACCCACCAGGTGCGGACCATCGCCGACTACTTCATGCGGACCAGCAAGCCCATCGCCGGCTTCAAGAACGTCGTCAACGCCATCATCGTGGACTACCGCGGCTACGACACCCTGGGCGAGATCACCGTGCTGGCCATCGCCGGCATCGCCATCTACGCCATGCTGCGGCTGACGGGGGAGATGAAATGAGGTCGCTGATCCTCTCGGCCATCGCGCCCATCGTGCTCCACCTGACGCTCGTCTTCTCGCTCTTCCTCCTGCTCTACGGGCACAACCAGCCGGGGGGAGGCTTCATCGCGGGCCTGATGACGGCGGTGGGGCTGGTGCTCCAGTGGGTGGCCTTCGACGCGCGCGAGGGCTGGCGCCGCTTCAACTGGCCCTGGGACAAGATCTTCTCCTGGGGCCTCGCCCTCGCCGCGGGGGTCGGCCTCTTCGGCCTGCTCAAGGGGGCCTTCCTCAAGAGCTCGCTCTACGAGTTCGACCTCCCCTTCGTGGGGCGGGTGGAGCTCCTCTCGGCGTTCCTCTTCGACGTGGGCGTGTACATGGTGGTCGTGGGCGTAGTGATGATGATCCTCACCTTGATCTGCGAGCGGCGCTCGCCCCGCCGGAGGCGACAATGATCTGGCTGCTCTCCATCACGATCGGCTCCCTGGTGGCGGCGGGGGCCTACCTCGTCATGCAGCGCCGCCTCATCCAGCTGGTGCTGGGCCTGGCGCTCTTGAGCCACGCCACCAACCTGATGCTCGTCGCCTCGGGCTGGATCGGGGACGGCAGGGCGCCCATCGTGCCGGGGCCCGGCCCGGTGGACCCGGCGGGGTACGTGGACCCCCTCCCCCAGGCCATGGTGCTGACGGCCATCGTCATCAGCTTCGCGGTGACGGCCTTCCTCCTCATCCTGGCCCTGAACATCTACCAGCGCTTCAAGACCGACGACATCGACCGTCTGCGGAGGCTCATGGGATGAGCGGCCTGCTCCCCCTCTTCGTCGCCGGCCCGCTCGCGGCGGCGATCGTCCTGTTCCTCGTGAAGGGCCGCGCCCGCCTCCAGGAGGGGCTGAGCCTCCTCGCCCTGGCGGCCAACCTGGCGCTCGCGCTCGCCCTGCTGCGGGAGACGGCGGGAGGGGAGATCTTCATCCACCGGATGGGCTTCTGGCCCTTCCCCTACGGCATCCTCCTCGCGGCCGACCGCCTGGCGGCCACCATGCTCTGCCTCTCGGCCGCGGTGGTGGGGGCCTCGGGCCTCTTCGCCTGCAGCTACCTCTCGGAGGACCAGCGGCGGGAGGTCTTCCACCCCCTCCTTCACTTCCTGCTGATGGGCATCCAGGGCGCCTTCGCCACGGGCGACATCTTCAACCTGTTCGTCTTCTTCGAAGTCATGCTGATGGCCACCTACGCCCTGCTCGGCTTCTACCACGACCTCGATCAGCTCGAGATGGCCCTGAAGTACACCTGCCTCAACCTCATCGCCTCGGCCTTCTTCCTGGTGGGGGTGACGATGCTCTACGCCCAGGTGGGGACGGTCAACATGGCCGACCTCGCCGTGAAGGTGCGGGCCGTGGGCCCCACGCCGATGATGGCGCTGACGGCGCTCACCTTCGTGTCCGTCTTCAGCGTCAAGGCGGCGATCTTCCCCATGCATCTTTGGCTGCCCTCGGCGCACTCCCTCTCGCCCACGCCGGTCAGCGCCATCCTGGCGGGGGTCCTGGTGAAGGTGGGCGTCTACGCCATCCTGCGGTGCGCCACCCTCATCTTCCCCGCGCCCTTCCAGCGCATCCAGACCCTCCTCATCGGGCTGGCGGTGGTCACCATCCTCTTCGGCGCGCTGGGGACCCTCCCCCAGCGGAACCTCAAGCGCATCCTCGCCTACAGCACCATCAACCAGCTGGGCTACATCGTCTTCGCCATCGCCCTCCTCAACCCGGCGGGCTGGGCGGCGGCGGTCTTCTACGCGGTGGGGCACGCCTTCCTGAAGAGCTCCCTCCTCCTGGGGGCCGGCCTCAACCAGAAGCTGACCGGCACGGTGGACCTCGACGAGATGGGCGGGCTCATGACGCGGGCCCCCTTCTCCACCCTGCTCCTGCTGACGGGCCTCCTTTCGCTGGCGGGCATCCCCCCGCTCGCGGGGTTTTTCTCCAAGCTCTTCGTGCTCCAGGCGGGCTTCGCCCAGGGGGCCTACCTCTCCACGGGGATCGTCCTGGCTGCGGGGATTCTCTCGCTGTATTACAATTTCACGACCTACCAGCGGCTGGCCTGGGGGACCCCCCGGGGGGAGGTGGGCGGGGCCCCGGCGGGGATGTACGCCTCGGTGGCCTTCCTCGCCGCCTTCGCCGTCGTCTTCGGCCTGGGCGCGCGCTGGCTCCATGAGTGGGCCCAGCTGGTGGCCGCCCAGCTGGCCTCGCCCGAGCCCTACATCGCGGCGATGCGCAACGCCGCCTGAGGAGGGCGCCGTGTCCCTGGCCACGATCGTCTTCAGCCTGTCCGCCATCTGGATCCTGATGAAGGGCACGGGCTCGGCGGGCGACTTCTTCGTGGGCCTCATCCTGGCCGCCCTGATCCTCCGCTTCCTCCGCAAGAGCTACCACCAGGAGAAGTCCTTCCTGCGCGTCGGGCGCATCGGGCGCTACGTCGTGAGCTTCACCCGCGAGCTCATCCTGGCGAACATCCAGGTGCTGCGGATCGTGCTCTCGCCCCGCATCCGGATCCGCCCGGGCATCCTCGCCTACAGGACCCGCTGCCGGACGCCCTTCGGCGTCATCCTCCTGGCCAACTCCATCACCCTCACGCCGGGGACCCTGAGCGTGGACATCTCGGAGGACAGCCAGACGATCTTCGTCCACGCGCTGGACATCACCCATCCCGACGAAGTGCGCGAGGCGATCCGCCTGGGGCTGGAGGAGCCGGTGATAGGGGCCGTGGAATGATCCAGGCCGCCGTTCAGATCGGGCTCGGGATGCTGGGCCTCTCGCTGGCCCTGTGCTTCGTCCGGCTGGCCAAGGGCCCCACCACCGCCGACCGCGTGGTGGCCGCCGACACCCTCGCGACGAACATCCTCGGCGTCATCGCCCTCTTCGCCATCCTCTCGGGCGAGGAGCTCTTCATCATCGCCGTGCTGGCCCTGGCGATCCTGAGCTTCGTGGGCACGGTGGTCTACGCCAAGTTCCTGGAGAGGGGGAAAATCATTGAGTGACTACCTGGCCGCGGCCGTGCTCCTCATCGGCGCCTTCTTCATGCTGGTGGCGGGCGTGGGGCTCATCCGCCTGCCCGACGTCTACTCCCGCATGCACGCCGCCACCAAGGCCACCACCTTCGGCATGGGGGGCATCCTCTCGGCCGTCATCCTCTTCTTCCAGGCGGCCCATGTCGCGACCCACGCCATCCTGGCGATGTTTTTCCTCTTCCTGACGGCCCCCGTGGCCGCCCATCTCATCGCCCGGGCGGCTTACCGCAAGGGCCCTGGGCTGGCCCCGGCCACCCGGCTGGACGAATACGGGCCTTATTTGTCCGGGGAGAGATCAACTTCACAGACGAAAAATGGTATAAACTCCCATGATTAAGGGTGGATAGCCCCGGCCTCATTCGATAAACTGCTCCCCGGAGGGCTTGCCCGGCCCTCCGCCGCCGGGAGAGAAGGCGAATGAACACCCCCGAAAACGGTGGATCCGGCCCTCCACCCGGCACGAAGGCCCGTCCGGCCATCATCCACGTCGTGGAGGATGACCCCAGGGACCTGGCCCTCGTCGAGCTCCTCCTGAGGCGGG
>JACPCT010000345.1 GCA_016184445.1 Candidatus Tectimicrobiota bacterium
CGACCCGCAGGCTGACCTCCTTGACCGCGGCCAGCCCCCCGAAGTTCTTCGACACCCTCTCGATGGAGAGAGACTCGCCCGCCGGAGTCACGATTGGCTCACCCATTTTCCCGGGGCGCGCCCGGACCCCGACGGCATCCGGGCGCCCCTCCCCCCGCCCCGCGCTCACTGGCAGAACTTGCAGGGGGGGAAGTCCTTTTCATACACCGGCTGCTTGAGGAACTCCTCCGGCTTGTACGTCCAGAACTGGGTCACGTCCTCGTACACGTGCAGCACGTGGTGGTACAACTTTCCAGAGGCATCCTTGCGCACGTCGCGGATGTAGACGTTCGTGTTCAGGTTCCCGTAGCCGTCCGACACCTTCGGACCCGCCGGCATGCCCTCCGTGACCTTGGTGCGGCCCAGGGCCTCCATGAACTTCGCCTTGTTCTCGACGTCCCCCTTGATCGCCTCGATGGCCTTGTAGATCAGCACCAGGGCGCCGTAGTACCCCTCGGCGTAGTAGCCCGGGTCCTTGCCGCCCAGATGCTTCTTGAAGTTCGTGACGAACTCCTGGTTGTCCTTCGAGGGGTAGGCGGCGCCGCCGTAGATGTGGGCCGTGATCCAGCCGAGAACGTCCTCGCCCTGGGCCGCGAGGGCGAACTCGTCCGTGTTGGTGCCGTTGCCCACGAGGACGTACTTGTCCCTGAGCCCCGCCTGCTGGTACTGCTTCGGGAAGCGGAGGGCCTGCGGCCCCGCGAGGGTCACGAACATCCCGTCCGCGTCCTTGCGGAACTGGCCGATGTAGGGCCCGTAGTCCACGGTGTTGATGGGCGCGTAGATCTTCTGGACGACCTGGCCGCCCATGTCCTCGAACACCTTCTGGAAGCCCCCCGAGGACTCGTAGCCGAAGGCGTAGTCGGGCCCGAAGATGATGACCTTCTTCACCTGGGGCTTGTTCTGGCGCAGCCAGTGGGCCATGGCGTGCTGGGGCTGGCTGCAGGAGAAGTACTTGACGACGAACTTGAAGCGCTTCCGCTGGGAGAGGTCGTCCGGGCAGCTCCAGACGAAGATCGGGGTCTGGTACTGATCCCCGAGCGGCGCGATGGCGTAGCCCGTCGAGGCGAACAGGCCGCCCATCACGATGTGGGCCTTGTCGCCCGTGATGAGCTTGCGCACCTTGGTCACGCCCAGGGGGACCTTTCTCTGGTCGTCCTCGGCGTAGAACTCGACCTTCCGCCCGGCCACCGTGGTCCCGTACTTGTCCTTGAAGGCCTCGGTGGCGGCCATCTGGTGGGCGCCATGGATGGCGAGCACCCCGGTCTTCGAGGTGAGCAGCCCGATGCGGATGGGCCCCTTCTCGGCGGCACCCCCCCGCGGGGCCAGGATGAGGCCGAGGACCAACGCCGCTGCCAAGACCGACAATCCGACAAGCGCTCTTTTCATCGCGATCCCTCCTTGCGCGCCGGCGCGTCCGCCCGGCCCGCCGCCCCGAATGCCTTCACCCTCGCCTCCCTGCGCTCCGCCAGGTCCCTCAGAAGGCCGATTATCCCCTGCGGGGCCAGCAGCACCACCGTGATGTAGACGAGAGCCACCACCGTAAGCCACCGGTCCGTGAAAAGGTTCACGAGGTTTTCCATCATCTTGAATATGAGGGCGCCCAGCACGGCCCCCACGAGGGTGCCCCCTCCCCCGAGGGAAACCATCAGGAGGGCGTCGAAGGAGGTGCCGAGGTCCACGAGCGGGGGCGCGACCAGGCTGTCGTAGTAGACCCAGAGCACCCCGGACAAGCCGCTGAACAGGCCGGAGAGCAGGAAGATGATGTACTTGTGAAGCCACACGTTGTAGCCGAGGGTCCGCATCCGCGATTCGCTCTCGCGGATCCCCATGAGGGTGCGCCCGAACGAGGAGCGCACCAGGACGGCGAAGAAGGCGAACACGCAGACGGCGATCGCCAGCACGAAATAATAGAAGGCCGTCGTGCCGGCGATGAAGGCGGGGCGCTGCACGCCGGCGATCCCGTTCTCCCCGCCGGTCATCGAGTTCCAGCGGTAGGCGAGCCCCCAGACGAGCATGGCGAGGGCGAAGGTGATCATGAGGAAGTACACCCCCGTGGCCCTCAGCGCCACGAGGGCGAACACCGCCGTCACGGCGACCGCGGCGAGCAGGCCCACCGCCAGCGCCTCGGGGAAGCCCATCTTGTAGTGGACGGACATGATGGCCGCCGCGTAGGCGCCCGTGCCGAAGTAGGCCGCGTGCCCCAGCGAGGCCAACCCCGTGTAGCCCACCATGAGGTCGAGGCTCATGGCCAGGATGGCCATAATGAGGCACTGGACGAGCACGGTGACCATGAAGCGGCTCGCGAACCAGGGATAAACCGCGAGAAAAACCAGCGCGGCGGCGGCCGCCGCCGTCACCCACCGGCCGCGGAGCGGATCGAAGATCACAGCGTCCTCCCGAAGAGCCCCTGGGGGCGCACCGCCAGGATGACCGCCATGGGGAGGAAGAGGGTGAAGTAGGCGAACTCGGGGAAGAAGCCCTTCCCGAAATTATCGACGAGGCCGACGATCAGGCTCGCGAGGACCGCCCCCTTGAGGCTCCCCATGCCTCCCACGATGACGACCACGAACGCGTAGGGAAGAATCTCCAGGTCCAGCCCGTACTGCAGGCCCAGCCACGGGCCGCTCAGCACCCCTCCCAGCCCCGCCAGGAACGCCCCAAGCCCGAAGACCACCGTGAAGACGCGGGGGACGTCCACCCCCATCCCCGACGCCATCTCGACGTCGTCCACCGCGGCCCGGACGGCGGAGCCGAACTTGGTCTTGTTCTCGAAGAGCCACAGGCCCGCGGCCACGGCCGCCGCCACGGCGATCACGAAGAGGCGGTAGGAGGGGAAGGTGAAGCCTCCGATATTGGCGGTGAAGGAGATCGACTTGGGCTCCGCCATCAACTTCGGGTCGGGCCCCCAGATGAGGAGGATGGCGTCCTGGAGCAGGAGGACGAAGCCGAACGTGATGAGCACCTGACCCAGGTCGTTCCCCCGCAGCCGCCGCAGGAAGAAGCGCTCGATGAGAATCCCGACCAGCGCGATCACGAGGGCCCCCCCCAGCATGGCGAGATAGAAGTTGCCCGTCGTCATGAGGATGGTCAGCCCGACGTAGGTGCCCACCAGGAAGTAGGTCCCATGGGTGACGTTGATGACTTGCATCACGCCGAAGATCAGGGAGAGGCCCATGGCGAGGAGGAAAATGAGCGCGCCGTAGGAGAAGCCGTTGAACAGCTGGGTGATCCAGAAGTTCATCGCCGCCCCTTTGCGCAGACCGAGCCCACGGACCGGGCGGAGGGTCCCCCCGGGCGGGGAGATCGCCCTCTCCCAGGTTCCGCGCGAGGGCCCAGCCCCCACCCTTGCGCGCCGGCACCGGCAACGCGGCGGAGACGGGCCTCCCAGATGTAAGCAGCTATCGAAGACACTCTAAATTCTAGGCGCGGGGCTGTCAAACATTGAAAAAATGAGCGGAAACGGCGCCTTCCCCCCCGGCGCCCGGGCCCGGAGCGGAAGGAACTGGAGGCGGGCGCGGTTCCCCGCGAACTTTTCTCCCCGAAGTCCCTGCCCGCAGGGAAATCGAAGGGATTCGCACGGGCAGCGCCTGCTCCAAACGGCAACCGCGCCCGGCGGCGGAGCCCCCAGGGCCATTCCCCGGATTCGTCCTGGCCCAGAAACCGATCGGGCCTTGCCCCGCCCGGCGTCGGCATCCGGCCCATCCGCGCTTCCCTGCTCAGCGGGGGAGAAGCGGGGTGGCTCCCCTCGAACCCGGACGCTTAAGCGGCGCCGGCTCAATCATAGAATTCCGGAAGCGTGAGATAGCCTTCGCGCGGGAGCGCAAGGACGGGCGTGAGCCCCTGGGCCATCTTCAGGCGCTGGACGGTGCGCAGGTGGGCGAGCACGTTCCAGAAGATGTGGCGGAGGACGGCCGTCATCTGAAGGTGGAAGAGCCCCGCCCTCTGCGGATCCTCGCGGAAGCCCGCGGGATGAAGCCTCGCCGCGATCCGGTGGTACTCGACGGGCCTCTTGGGATCCCCCGGCCGGACCCACTCCGGGTCCGTGTAATAGGTGAATTCCATCGAGCGGAGCCCCTCCTCTCCCTCCCGGTCCATGATCCGGCAGCAAAGGCCGGCCCAGGGCCGGAGGAAGGCGATCAAGGCCCGGCGGTCGGGCGCCAGCTCGGGCGGAATGTGGCGCCCGCCCGCCCGGACGAGGCTGGCGACGGCCGGCCCCGACTCCGGGAAGGCATACCCCCGGCGGCGGAGGGTTTCCTCCGCCCGCAGGAACAGCCAGACGGGCGTCACCAGGGCGATGTGCCGCACCTGGAGGTCGATGGACCAGCGCGCCCAGGGAGGCTCCTGGGACGCGTAGGCCATCTGCTCGAGGGTAAGGCCGTCGATCTCCGACCAGACGAGGCCGGGGTAGGCCTCCAGCGACTCGCGAAGGCGCGGGAATTCGCTTTCCATATTTCTCCCCCTTGGAAGAGTGAGGCGTCTTCAGCGGCTCAATGCGCCCCGCCGGTGAACCTCCGGCCCTGATTCTTCAGGCACCGGCAGGCCGATGGCCGGGAATAAACCGCGGCGGCCTCCGTTCTCTCGAGCGAGATGGCAAAAGTGATCCCGGCGCGGGCGCCCCATCATAATCCCCCGGGCTCTCCCCCGGAAGGACGCGCCCGCGGACCCCGCGCCTCCCCGAAGGAACGGGCCTGGCGGCCGTCAGGCCCCTGCGGTCCGTTTGACTCGGAGCGGATCAGGTGGCATCCTTCTCCTACCGTCTACCGTTTGTGCACATCCTCCCTCCGGACCATCGAGGGCGGTATCCGTGGGCATGACCCTCACCGAAAAAATCCTGGCGCGGGCCTCGGGCCTCCCCTCGGTCAAGCCAGGCGATATCATCTACCCCGAGGCCGACCTCGCCACCATCCATGACCTCTACGTGGTGGAGGCCGACGAGGACCTCCGTTCCCTCGGCGTCGAGCGGCCCTGGGACCCCGGGCGCGTCTTCGT
>JACPCT010000346.1 GCA_016184445.1 Candidatus Tectimicrobiota bacterium
GAGGTCGATGTCGTAGGCCCCGGCGGTCTTCACGAGGCGCAGGCCGCGCCTCCCCTGGCGGGCGAGCTCGCGGGCGAAGGCGGAGGGGATGCGGGTGAGAGAGTTCCCCCCCAGGGAGATCATCTGGCCGTCCCCGATGAGGCGGGCCGCCTCGGGGAGGGTGAGGAGCTTGGACGGTGCCGACATGGCGCCTCCGGTTCGGTCCGGAATCCAGACCCCCGGGCGGGGGGTCTGGGGGATTATCCCCCCAAGGGGCGGCCTGCCTCAAGAAAGGGGGGGGCGGAGGGTGGAAAAAATGAAAGAAATTGACATATCGGCCCGGATTCCCTAGTCTGATCGGGCGGGTCATGGGGGCCCGCTCAGCCGCCCAGCGAGATTCTCCGTCCCAGCCGCCGAGCGCCCGGACAGCCGTTTTTCCCCGCCCGGCAAGGGGTTTCGTCCCATGCAGCCCCCGGAGAAGCTGGCGCCCGCGGCCCCTCCGCAGACCGCCGGCGCCTCAGAGGAGGCCCCTCCGATGGAGGTGGTGAACCTTGAGGACATCGGCGCGGGCAGCGACCGCACTGCCGGCTCCCCCGAGAATTGGGAGGTGCTTCCCGCCGCCGCCCAGGGCGAGGAGGAGGAAGCCGCGCCCGCGGCGGACGCCCCTGCGCGCGGCGATGTCTTCCGCGTCAAGCTCGACGCCTTCGAGGGCCCCCTCGAGCTCCTGCTCCACCTCGTGCGCGAGCACAAGCTCGACATCAACGACATCCCCATCGCCTTCATCACCGAGCAGTACCTGGGCTACATCGAGATGATGCGCAAGCTCAACATCAACATCGCCTCGGACTACCTGGTGATGGCCTCCTGGCTCATCTACATCAAGAGCCGCACCCTCCTGCCCCAGACCGGGGAGGAGGAGGAGGAGGACCCCGAGGTCCTCCGCCAGGAGCTCCAGCGCCAGCTCCTCGAGTACCAGCGGTTCAAGCGCCTCAGCCAGACCTTCCGCCAGGCCGAGGAGGAGCAGTCGTGGGTGTACGTGCGGGGCGGGAACGGGGACGGCATCATGCTCGACCCCGCCGGCGCGGAGGAGCCCCGCCTCCAGGTCACGGTGTTCGACCTCGTCAGCGCCATCCAGCACCTCATCGAGTCCATCGGGGAGGAGGGCGTCCACCTCGTCGAGATCGACGAGATGGAGATGGCCGACCGCCAGACCTTCCTCCTCGACATGCTCGACAAGGCGGGGGCGGAGGGCGTGGTCTTCCAGAAGCTCTTCGAGGGGGCGCGGGTGCTGGCCGTGGTGGTCACCTTCCTCGCGCTGCTCGAACTGATCCGCAAAAACCTCGTCGTGGCCCGACAGTCCGCCAATTTCGCCGAAATCAGGATCGCCAAGGCGGTGAAAGATGAATGAGACCAACCGGGAAGCCGGCATGAACGAACGGGACGGCGTGCAGGAGGGCGCGGCCTTCGAGCTCTCGGGCGGCGGGCCCGCCTCCCCCGAGGCGGCCCGCAAGGCCCTCGCCGAGCACCAGATGGAGGCCATCGAGGAGCCCCAGGCGGAGTCCGCCTTCGACCTCGCCGAGGAGGGCGCGCCCGCCCCGGCGGCGGGCAGGGCGGAGGCGGCCGCGGAGGGGGAGGCCGGCGGGGCCGGGGAGGGCACCCCCCTCCTCATCGAGGAGGCCGAGGCCAAGCGCATCATCCTCACCCTCCTCTTCGTGGCCCACGAGCCGCTGCGCCCGCGCGACATCTCCATGATCTTCCGGGGGGTGGAGAACATCAACGCCAAGGTGGTGCGCAAGCTCGTGGCCGAGCTGATGGAGGAGCACCGCGGCCACCCCCTCCAGATCGCCGAGGTGGCCGAGGGCTACCGCATGTGCACCCGGCCCGAGTTCGGCCCCTGGGTGCGCCGCCTCCTCAAGGCCGAGCGCAAGGCCCGCCTCTCCCAGGCCGGGCTCGAGACGCTGGCCATCGTCGCCTACAAGCAGCCCATCACCAAGCCCGAGGTCGAGGAGATCCGCCGGGTGGACTGCACCGGGGTGATGAACACCCTCCTCGAGCGCAACCTCATCCGCATCCTGGGCCGCAAGGACGTCGCCGGCCGGCCCATCGTGTACGGCACCACGCCCCAGTTCCTCGAGTACTTCGGCTTCAAGAGCCTGGCCGACATGCCCAAGCCCGAGGAGTTCGAGGCCCTGGCCGGCCTCGGGCCCCAGGAGGAGGCGGAGATCCTCCCCGCCGGCGGGGAGGCCCCCGCCGCCAGCGAGACCGCCCCGGAGACGCCCGGGAGCGAAGCCGCCCCCGGCGGCCTCACCATCGCCGGGGCGGAGGATCACGCCGGCGGCGCGAACGGCCACGCCAACGGCCACGCGAACGGCCACGCCCAGAGCGGAGCCGGCGAGGAGGAAGGCGCCGCGCCGCCCCAAGAATTGGAGATTCTTGGCGACCCCCCGGAAGACGCCGGGCGGCACGCCTAGCGCCCCTTCCCCACCGCGAACGCGCCGCCAGCCGCCGCGGGCTTCCCCCCGCGGCGGCTTTTTTCGCCCGGCTTCATGGTTTAAAAGGTCATATCCGGGAGGAGGCGGGGGATGCGCTTCGGCGTCATGGCGGCGGGGGGCGTGGGCGGCTACTTCGGGGGGATGCTCGCCCGGGCCGGGGAGGAGGTGCGCTTCATCGCCCGGGGGGCCCACCTCGAGGCCATCCGGCGGGAGGGCCTGCGCGTCGAGGCCGTGGTGCCCGAGGGCGGCTTCACGGTGAAGGGCGCCACCGCCACGGACGACCCCGCCCGGGCGGGCGTGTGCGACGTGGTGCTCTTCTGCGTGAAGACCGTCGCCAACCCCGAGGCCATCCCCGCCATCGCCCCCATGATGGGGCCGGAGAGCGTGGTCATCAGCCTCCAGAACGGGGTGGACAACGAGGCGCAGCTCGCCGCCCGCTACGGCCGCGGGCGCGTCATGGGGGGCGCCGCCTACATCTTCACCTCGGTGGCGGGGCCGGGCCTCATCCGCCAGATCGGGGGCCCGCGCCGCCTGGTCTTCGGCGAGCTGGGGGGAGGCGCGAGCGCGCGGGGGGAGCGCATCCTCGCCGTCCTCAAGAACGCCAGTATCAACGCCGAGCTCTCCGGGGACATCGAGGCCGAGCTGTGGACCAAGTTCATCTTCATCTGCGGCGTGAGCGGGATGACCGCCCTCACCCGCTCGCCCCTGGCCGGGATCATGGCCTACGAGGGCACGCGGCGGATGATGCGCGAGGTCATGCGCGAGGTGTACGACGTGGGCCGGGCGCGGGGGGTGCGGCTCCCCCCGGGGGCGGACGAGGACCGCTACCGCTTCCTCGGCGAGCAGAACCCCGCCAGCAAGGGGAGCCTCTGCCACGACCTGGAGGCGGGGAGGCGCCTCGAGATCGACGCCCTGTGCGGCGCGGTCTCCCGCCTGGGGCGGGAGGCGGGCGTCCCCACCCCCCTCAACGACTTCATCCACCACACCCTCAAGCTGGCGGACTTGCGGATCGCGGGCGAGGTGAAATGGAAGGGATGAACGCGCACCCACGGGCGGCGATTCCGTAGGGGCGAACGGCGTTCGCCCCGTCCAACAGGACGACGCGGGAACGTCATCCCGCGTACGGACGGTTCCCGTAGGGGCGGCCCCCCGTGGCCGCCCTCGTTCCGGGGTGGAGGGCAGGCACAGGGGCCTGCCCCTACAAACGCCTTCATCCTGTGACCCCATATCCGTAGGGGCGAGGCATGCCTCGCCCCTACAAACAAGAAACCCCCCGGAGGTGATCCGCATGCCCCGCCACTGGCTCATGAAGAGCGAGCCCTCGGTCTTCTCCTTCGACGACCTCCTCGCCAGGCCCGGGAAGACCGACGGCTGGGAGGGCGTGCGCAACTACCAGGCCCGCAACCACATGATGGCGATGAAGGAGGGCGACCGCGTCCTCTTCTACCACTCGGGCGCCGAGCCCCCCCACGTCGCGGGCCTCGCCGAGGTGGTCCGCGAGGCCTACCCCGACCACACCGCCCTCGACCCCAAGTCCAGGTACTACGACCCCAGGTCCGCCCCCTCGGCGCCCCGCTGGCACATGGTGGACGTGCGCGCCGTCTCCAGGCTCCCCCGCCCGGTCTCCCTCCCCGAGCTCAAGGCGAACCCCAGGCTCAAGAAGATGCTCATCGTCCAGAAGGGGCAGCGGCTGAGCGTGCAGCCGGTGACGAAGGAGGAGTTCGGGGAGGTGGTGCGGATGGCCAAGGAGACAGGGAGACGCCGGAACCGATAGACTGGCCCGGGCATCGTCCGGGGAACATGAAGCCCCAACCGGGGAACGGCGGCTGATGGAAAACGGCGGCGGCCAAGAGAAGAGCCCGCACCCCGACCTCGTCACGGGCGGGAGGCGCCGGGCGCCCGAGGAGGCCTCCGCCCGCCCCGGCGGCGGGCCCGACCGGCGCGACCCGGGCCGCTCCAGGCATCGCGACCCCGCCGCCTTCCAGGAGGACATCAAGCGGTTCCACCGCTCCCTGGCGGAAGCCTACGGGGTGCTCAAGGAGGCCCACACCCGGTGGAAGAAGTACACGGAAGGCAAGAACATGCTTTCCGCCCAGGTCGTGATGGAGAAAACCAAGGAGAAGGAAATCTCCCAGGAGGCCCTGAAAATCTTCCTCGAGGTGGACACGGGGGCCCGGCGGCTCTACGCGCCCCTCCTGGATTACCTCAAGCGCCACATGGATGAGAGCGAAAGGACCAAGGACGAGAGCCTCAAGGACAAAGTGCTCGAAAACCGCTGGGACGGCCGGGGCCGCGTCGTCATGGCGATCTTCAAGCAGACCTCGCTGGCGCTGGGTTTCCTCTCCGCCTTCGTGAACGAGGAGGACCAGGAGCCGGACTTCCAGTCGCGCTACCGCGGGGTCGTCGCCGAGCAGAAGGCGAAGCTGGACAAGACCCCCTTCGGCACGGGCACCTACATCAAGCTGGGCGAGGCCATGCGGCGGGCCGCGGACTTCCGCTCCTTCGACCAGATGACCCGGCTTTCCTCCCAGATCGTCCAGG
>JACPCT010000347.1 GCA_016184445.1 Candidatus Tectimicrobiota bacterium
CGAGGCGGCCGAGACGGAGGCGCTGGCGGGGCTTTTCGGCCGGCGCCGCCCCCTCGCCCTTGCCACCAAGGGCGCGTTGGGCCACCTTTTGGGGGGAGCCCCCGTGGCGGATCTGCTGATCGCCCTGCGCTGCCTGGCGGAGAAGGCGGTGCCGCCCAGCCCCCGGCGGGGGGATGGGGCCGGCGGGGCGCTGCGCTTCCCGCCGGAGCCCGAGCGGGCGGAGGGGCTGCGCCGCGCCCTGGTGCTCAGCTGCGGCCTGGACGGGGTGTGCGGCGCCCTGCTCGCGGCGGCGGGCTAGCGGTGAAGTCTGGAAGTTTGTTCGTTGACCAAGTATCAGGACAGGCTCCGTGAAGGAGATGTCATTCTGAACGGAGCCCTTCGCGTTGCTCAGGACAGGCTCCGCGGAGTGAAGAATCCCGGTTCAAAATCCACACCGAGATTCTTCGCTGCGCTCAGAATGACTCCGGGAGGATCGAGTTGAGAATGACAACCTGGCGGTCCCTCTCATCGAAGGAAGCGAGGCCGGTGAACAACGTGACGGGCTTCCACGCCTAGCGGGAGGCGGGATGCGGTTCCTCTTCTTCGACCGGGTGCTGGAGGCCGAGCGCGGCAAGCGCATCCGCGCCGTGAAGGCCTTCCCGCTCTCCGAGCCCTTCCTGACCGGGCATTTCTCGCGGGCGCCGCGCGTCCCCGGCGCCCTTCTGCTGGAGGCGATGTGCCAGGCGGCGGGCTGGCTCGTCCTCTACTCCTACGGCTACGAGGTCTCGTGCGTCATCTCGCTCGCCGAGGACGTGCGCCTCGCCCCGGACCTGCGCCCGGGGGCGGCGGTGGAGATCACGGGCGAGATCCTGGACACCAACAAGCGCGCGAGCCTCTGCCGGGCGCGCGTGGAGGAGGGAGGCGGGGTGATCGCGAGCGCCAGGCGGCTCATTTTCCCCCATTTTCCCGCCGCGGACCCGGCCGATCTGGAGCGGCGCTTCCGTGCCTACGGCTGGCTGGACGGCCTGCCCGCGCAGGAGAAGGGCTGATGGAGCGCCCGGTGGCCGTGACGGGGATGGGGCTCGTGACCTCGCTCGGCGCGGACCTCGAGGCCGCCTGGGGGCGCGCCCTGGCCGGGGAGCCGGGCCTGCGGCCCATCCGCTCCTTCGACGCCTCGGCGCTCCCCGTCGCCGGGGCGGGGGAGGTCCCCCCCGAGGAGCTAGAGGCGCTGCGCGCCCGCCTGCCCGGGGAGTTCTCCGGCGAGGGGGAGCGGCGGGTGCTCTTCGCCCTGGACGCCGCCCAGCGCGCCTTCGCCGACGCGGGCCTCGCGCCGGGGGAGGCCGATCCCCTCCGCGCCGGGGTGGTGATGGGCACCGGGCTCAGCACCTACCGCCTGGAGGACATCGCCGCCTGGGCCGGGCCCGGGGGAAGGCCCGACTGGCTGCGCTTCGCGCGCGAGGCCGGGCGCGCCCATCCGGGCGGCTACTTCAAGAACCCGCCCGAGCGGGCCACCTCGCTCATCGCCCGCTCGCTGGGGCTGGCCGGGCCCGCGGGCACCCTCGCCTCGGCCTGCGCGGCGGCCGCCCAGGCGGTGGGCCTGGGGATGGGGCTGATCCGGCGGGGGGAGGCCGACCTCGTCCTCTGCGGGGGGGCGGACTCGATGATCCATCCGCTCGGGATGGCCATCTTTCTTCTGCTGGGCGCGGCTTCGACGGCGCCGGGCCCTGCGGAGTCGATCTGCCGCCCCTTCGACCGCCGGCGCTCGGGCCTGGCCGTGGGCGAGGGGGCGGGGGTTGTGGTGCTCGAGTCGGAGTCCCACGCCGCCCGCCGGGGCGCCGAGCCCTACGCCATGCTCTGCGGCTACGGGGCCAGCATGGACGCCTACCAGGTGACGGCCCCCGACCCCGCGGGCCGGGGCGCGGCGCGGGCGATGCGGGAGGCGCTCAGGGACGCGGGGATGGCCCCCGCCGAGGTGGCCTACGTGAACGCCCACGGGACGGGGACCAGGCTCAACGACCCGGCCGAGACCCTGGCCATCAAGGAGGTGTTCGGGGAGTCGGCGAAGCGGCTGGCGGTGAGCTCGACCAAGTCCTTCATCGGCCATCTCATCGCCGCCTGCGGGGCGCCCGAGCTGGTCTTCACCGTGCTGAGCGTCCAGCGGGACGTTGTGCACCCGACGCGGAACCTGGAGAATCCCGATCCCAAGTGCGACCTGGACTATGTCCCCGAGGGCGCGCGCGAGATGCCGGTCGCGGCCGCGATCTCGAACTCGTTCGGCTTCGGCGGCCAGAACGCGGCCCTCGTCGTGAGAAAGGCGGCCTGAATGCAACTGAGCCTGAGCGGCAAGGTGGCCCTGGTCACCGGGGGCGGAAGGGGAATCGGGCGGGCCTGCTGCCTCGCCCTGGCCGGGGCGGGGGCGGCGGTGGCGGTCAACTACAGCCGCTCGGCCGAGGCCGCCCGGGAGGTGAAGGAGGCCATCGAGGCCCAGGGCGGGAGGGCGGAGACCTTCGCGGCGGACGTCTCCTCGCCCGATGAGACCCAGGCCATGTTCGGCAAGGTGAAGGAGGCCTTCGGCACCCTGGACATCCTGGTGAACAACGCGGGCGTCATCCACGACACCCTGCTCCTCACCATGAAGCCCGACCAATGGGCGAAGGTGCTCGGGGTGAGCCTGAACGGGGCCTATCACTGTACCCGCCTCGCGGTCGAGATCATGATGCGCAAGCGCGCGGGCAAGGTGATCAACATCTCCTCGGTGGCCGCCCTCTCGGGCGGGCGGGGGCAGACGAACTACGCCACCGCCAAGGCGGGGCTCGTCGCCTTCACCCGCTCGTGCGCGGCCGAGATGGGGAGCCGGGGCATCCAGTTCAACGCCGTGCTGCCCGGCATGATCGTGACCGACATGAGCGAGAAGGTGCGCAAGCACGCGGGCGAGCAGATCCTGGCCCGCATCCCGGCGGGGCGCTTCGGGGAGCCCGAGGACGTGGCCCGGCTGGTCGTCTTCCTGGCCTCGCCCGCCTCGGACTACATCAACGGCCAGGCCATCGCCGTGGACGGCGGGCTGCTCGCGGGCTGAGCCCGGGGAGAGGGCATGCGCATCTACCAGGGGGTGGACATGGTCGAGGTGGGCCGGCTCAGGGAGGCCTGGGAGCGCACCGAGGGCTTCCGCCAGGAAGTGTTCACCGAGGCCGAGAGCGCCTACTGCCTGAAGCACCCGGACCCCTACCCCCACCTCGCCGCGCGCTTCGCGGTGAAGGAGGCCTGCCTGAAGGCCTTTGGCGTCGGGCTGGGCGCCCCGGGCGGGCTCGGGGGGCTGGGGCGGCTGCGGGAGGTGGAGGTGGAGTCCTCCCCCTCGGGGAAGCCCCTGCTCAGGCTGCACGGCTCGGTCGAGAAGATGAGCCGCCGCCGCCGCATCCGGCAGTCCACCGTCTCCATCAGCCACACGCGCGAGCTCGCGGTGGCGACCGTGGTCCTCGTCGGGGAGGAAGTCCCGGACGAGGATGAAGCCTGAGGAGGTCCTGTGCGCTATCTTCTGGTGGACCGCGTCACGGCGTGGGAGGCGGGCCGCTTCATGGAGGGGGTGAAGAACGTCACCCTGAGCGAGGACTTCCTCCAGTACCACTTCCCGCGCTTCCCGGTGATGCCGGGCTCGCTCCTCATCGAGGCCCTGGCCCAGCTCGCCGGATGGCTCGAGGGCGCGGGCACGGATTTCAAGACCTGGCTCCTGCTCGAGCGCGTCCGGAGCGTCAGATACTACGGCTTCGCCCTGCCGGGGGATCAGGTGGCGCTGCGCGTCGAGGCGGCGGGGGAGGAGGAGGGGCTGCGCCTCTTCAAGGGGATGGCCATGGTGGAGGGCGAGCGCCGGGCGGTGGTGGACTTCGCCGCCCGCGCGGTGGAGCTGGCGGACTACGAGGACCCCGGGGAGCAGCGGGCCCACTTCCGCGTGCTGCGGCGCGAGGCCCCTTTTTCGGAAGCCATGCAGTGAGGGATGGCCGCGAGGTCTGGATCACGGGGGCGGGCATGGTGAGCCCGCTGGGGGGGAGCCTGGAGGCCTCCTGGCGGGGGGTGCGCGAGGGGCGCGTCGGCGTCGCGCGCCATCCCCGGCCCGGGGATCCTCCCTTCCCCGAGCACTTTCTCTACCACGGCGACGTCGAGGGGTTCGAGGAGCCCCCCGAGGTGCCCCCCAGGCTCGCCAGCCAGCGGAAGTTCCTGAACCGGGGCTCCATCCTCGGCCTCCACGCCGTGAAGGAGGCCGTCGCCCAGGCGGGCGCGGACCTGGCCTCTCTCCCGCCCGAGCGCAAGGCGCTCTATGTCGGGGCGGGGGACTACACCCGGCTGGGCCACCTCGACTTCTACTCCGCCTTCCGGCAGACCGCCGGGCCCGGCTGGGCCGCGCCCGGGGCCGAGGCACTGAACGAGGCCGCGCTGCATCAGGTGAACCCCTTCTTCATCCTCGAAGGGCTCGCCAACAACATCTTCAGCTACCTCTCGGCCCTCTACGAGATCATGGGGCCGAACGGGAGCTTCTCGAGCCTCTCGGCGACCGGGAGCCAGGCGCTGGAGTATTGCGAGCGCGTCGTCCGCCTGGGGGAGGCCGACCTGGGCCTCGCCGTGGGCTGCGGCTGCTGGTCGAACCCCATCATCCTCTTCGAGCTGGACGGGCTGGGCATCCTCTCCCGGGCGGCGGAGGGCGCGGCTTCCTTCCGCCCCTTCGACCGGAGGCGGGACGGCTTCTTCCCGGCCGAGGGCGCGGCCGCCCTCGTGCTCGAGCCTGCCGAAATCGCCCGCGCGCGCGGCGTCCGCCCCCTGGGCCGCGTCCTGGGGACGGGCAACTTCCAGGAGCTCTCCGCCGAGCGGAACCTGGCCGTGCCCCGCGAGGCGGTCCGCCGGGCCTGCCGGGAGGCGCTCGCCGAGGCTGCCCTCCCGCTCAAGGAGTTGGCCTTCATCCTCCCCCACGGGAGCGGGACGCCCCGGGGGGATGGCGCCGAGCTCCGCGCCCTGCAGGTGCTTTTCGGGGAGGAGGGGTCCTC
>JACPCT010000348.1 GCA_016184445.1 Candidatus Tectimicrobiota bacterium
CGTCGTGCCCTCGACGGCGCTCACGAGCCAGCGCGCCGTCCGCAGCAGCCGCGCGTCCCCGCCCTTGGGCGCCACCAGCTGCGCCCCCATCGGCATGCCGCCGGACCCCTCGAGAATCGGGAGACTCACCGCCGGCATTCCGCAAAGCGTCCAGAGCGTGCAGAACACGGGGCTCCCGGTGGACCCCAGGCCGCGGGGCGCCTCTCCGATCGCCGCGGGGGTGAGGACGGCATCATACCACTTGAATATCTCGTCCATGATACGGACCAAAAGGATCCGGTTTTCCACCGCGCGGTTGTAGTCCACAGCCAGCACCTTTTGCCCGTGCTCGATCATCTCACGCAGGATGGGGCTCAGCTTCTCCTTCCCCCGGGCGTACTCCCGCTCGAAGCTCCGGGCAAGGTCGGCGTGGAGGATGGTGCGGTGCCAGTCCACCGCGTTGTTGAAGACCTCGGGGAGCCGCACCTCCTCGGCGTTCTCTTTCAGGTGTTCCATCAGCTCGGCGAAAGCGGCTTTCGTATCCTCATCGGCCTGCTCCCACACCGGCGTCTTGATGAAGGCCAGGCGGGGCGGGACCGGGGGCTCCTCGGCCGCCGTCCGGACGAGGGCGGGCCGCGCCCGTGGCCGCGTGTCGGGATCGTTCTCGTCGTAGGCCATCATCGGCTCGGCGGCGAGGGCGACGTCCTCGATGGTGCGCCCGAACACCCCGACATGGTCCAGCGGCCGCGACTGCTGGAGCATGTGGTGGCGGGAGATCAGGCCGTGGGAGGGCTTGAAGCCGTATACCCCGCAGAAGGAGGCTGGGCGGATGGTCGAGCCGTTGGTCTGGGTCCCGATGGCCACGGGCACCATGTGCGCCGCGACGGCCGCCGCCGAGCCGCTCGATGAACCCCCCGGCGTCCGTTCGGGATCGTGGGGGTTCCGGGTCTTTCCCGGGGAGTAGACGGCCAGCTCCGTCGTGATGGTCTTGCCCATGATGACGGCCCCGGCCTGGCGGAGGAGGGCCACCGCCGTGGCGTCCGCGTCGGGCTGGTGCCCGGCGTGGAGGACCGTCCCGTCCTCGGTGGGCATGTCCTTGGTGTCGAAGATATCCTTGACGCCGACCGGGAGGCCGTGGAGGGGGCCGAGGGCCCGGCCCTCCCGCCGGGCCAGGTCCGCCTCGCGCGCCTGGGCGAGGGCGAGGTCGCGGTCCAGGAAAACCCACGCGCCCACACGCTCCTCCAGTGAGGAGATACGCTCCAGGCAGGCCGTCACCAGCTCCTCGGAGGTGATCTGGCCGGCGCGGATGGCCTCCGCCGCCTCGGCGGCGGTCATCTGGGTAAATTCCATGTTCTCCCTGCGGGGAAACCGTTCCTCAAGAGGCACAGCGGGCACGCGCTATTTGGCGACCCCGTAGACCTTGTCGGGCAGCCACATGGCGATCTCCGGGAAGATGTAGAGCAGCACCATGGTGACGATCACAATCGTCATGAACGGCATCGCCCCGCGGAAGATATCCGCCAGCGTGACGTGGGGTGGCGCGATTCCCTTGAGGTAGAAGCACGCCATGGCCATCGGAGGGCTGAGGAACGCGGTCTGCAGATTGAGCGCGACCAGGATGCCGAAGAAAAGGGGATCAATCTTGAAGTGATCCACCAGCGGCAGGAAGATGGGCACGAAGATGATGATGATCTCCGTCCACTCGAGCGGCCAGCCCAGCAGGAAGATGATGATCTGGGCGACAAGGAGGAACTGGAAGGGCGACAAATTCAACCCCTCGACGAACTGCTTGATGAAGGCCTCGCCCCCCAGGTAAGCGAACACGGAGGCGAAGGTCGCCGATCCGACGAAGAGCCAGCACACCATGGCCGAGGTGCGCACGGTGAGGAACACCGACTCCTTCAGGCGCTCCCAGGTGAGCTCCCGGTAGCCCGCGGCCAACAGCAAAGCGCCGCCCGACCCCACCGCCGCCGCCTCGGAGGGCGTTCCAAAACCGAACAGGACGGCGCCCAGAACCCCGATGATCAAAACCGAAAGGGGGACGAACGATGTGACGAGCAACCAGACGACCTGAAGGACGGGGATATCCGACTCTTCCTTGGGGGGCTTCGGGGCGAGTGAAGGATTCAGGATGACCTTGCCCACCACGTAGAGAATGTAGAGCCCAGTCAGCAAAAGCCCCGGCAACATAGCGCCCGCGTAAAGCCTGACCACGGAGATGCCGCTCATTGCGCCATAGACGATCAGCAGGATGCTCGGGGGGATCATGATACCCAGGCAGCCGCCCGCGCAGATGACGCCCGCGGACAACTTGAGGTCGTAGCCCGCCCTCAGCATGGCGGGGAACGCCAGGAGGCCCATCAGCGTAACCACGGCGCCGACGATCCCGGTGGCCGTGGCGAACAGGGCGCACGTCGCCAGCGAGGCCACCGCCAAGGAACCGGGCACCTTGTGCGCCGCGATGCTCATGCTGTAGAAGAGCCGATCGATGATGTTGGCGCGCTCGACGATGTACCCCATGAAGAGAAACAGGGGAATCGCCACCAGGACATCGTTCGTCATCACGGAATAGGTTTGGTTCACGAAGAGGTCGAAGATCCGGTTGCTGAAGATATGCTGCATCTGGTCGGGCGTGGCGTAGGCGTAGTAGCCGAAGGCCACGCCCAGCGCCATCAGGGTGAAGCAGATGGGAAAGCCCAGCATGATGAGGAAAATGAATATCCCCAACTGGACGAGAGCGACTTCGGGATTGCTCATCCGCCGATCCTTTTTGCTTCTTCGGCCTCCTGACGCTTCCTGGCTTCGATCGCGGCCCTGAGCGCGACGTCCGTCTCCTCCACGTCGTGCAGCCGCGGCGGCCACTCTCCCGTCCTCAGGCAAATGGCGCAGCGGATGATCTGCGCGATCCCCTGGAGCAGGAGGAAAAAGGCCGCGACCGGAATCACCGTCTTGAGGGGAGCAACCGGCACCCCCGCCGGGCTGTTGATGCTGATCTCCCCGATCGGGCCGCTCGGACCGTAAGGCCTATAGCTCCAGGACTCCATGGCAAAATCCGACCCGGCATAAACCAAGGCCAGGACGCCGGGGAAGAAAAACAAGATGTACAGCACGAACTCGACCCCCGCCTGGACGCGCGGGCGCCAGAGGCGGTAGAGGAAGTCCGCCCGCACGTGACTCTCCCGGGAGAGGGCGTACGCCCCGCCCATCATGAACAAGGCTCCGTACATGATGTAGCTGACGTCGAAGGCCCAGGCGGTCGGATTCCGGAACACCTTGCGGACGATCACCTCGTAGCAGATGGCAACCGTCAGCACCATGATGCACCAGGCGAAGGCGTGCCCGATCTTCAGGCTCAGGCTGTCGATGTACAGGAGGACCCGCTGCATTTTCCCCTCTCGCGATCAAACATCCACGCCCTCACGCGGGCGGGGCGGCGCATCCCTGCGCCGCCCCGCTGCACGTCGGCGAATTCAGGTCGGCCCCTGAACGAGGCCTAGAAGCCCAGCTTCCCGAAGTTGTGCTCGTAGGCCAGCTTGTAGTCGGCCGAGTTGAACAGCTCGTAGTAGGCCACCCGCTTCGAGAAAGCCTTCTGCGACGCCGTCACCTTCTTGAAGAAGGGGTCCTTCTCCAGGCTCGGCATGATCTTGTCCCAGGCCTTGAGCTGATCCTGCATGACCGAGACGGGCGTGCGGATGATCTTGACGCCCGCCTTGTCCCTCAGCCACTCGAGGTCGGCCGAGTAGCGGTCCAGCCCCTTCCAGTAGTTGTCCGAGCTGGCCGCCTCGGCCGCGTACTTGAGGATGGCCTGGTGCTCCTTGGGCAGGGAGTTGTACTTGGGCTTGTTGAAGATGATCTCGAAGAACTCCGCCGCCTGATGGTAGCTGCCCATCATGTAGATCTTGCTCACGTCCTGGGCGCCGAAGGAGCGGTCGGAGGTCGGGTTGTTGAACTCGAAGGCCTCGATGACGCCGCGCTCGAGCGCCGGGACGATCTCCCCGCCGGGGAGCTGGGTCACCTTGACCCCCATCGCCTGGAACAGGTCCGCCGCGAGGCCCACCGTGCGGTACTTGAGGCCCGCCATGTCCTTGGAAGACTTGATCTCCTTCCGGAACCACCCCAGGGGCTGGGTCGGCATCGGCATGCAGAAGAACCCGACGGTGTTGAGCCCCAGGCTCGCAATGAGCTCCTCATAGAGCTTCTGGCCGCCGCCGTAGGCGATCCAGGCGAGGATGTGGTGGGCGTTCTGGCCGAAGACGGGCCCCGTCCCGAAGAGCGAGGCCGCCTTGCTCTTGCCGTACCAGTAGACCGTCACCGAGTGCGCGGCGTCGAGCACGCCCCGGTGCACGGCGTCCTGGACGCGGAAGGCCTTCACCACGGCGCCCTCGACCAGGTAGTCGATCTTGAGCCGCCCGCCAGCCATCTCGTTGACGCGCTTCACGTAGTCCACGGCGAACTCGTTGAAGATGTCCTTCGCGCCCCAGGCCCCCTGCATCTTCAGCGTGACCGTCTGGGCCCGGGAGACCATCGGGAAGGCCAGCGGGGACGCGGCGGCGGCCGTGACGGCGGCGGCCGCCTTCTTCAGGAAGCTGCGCCGCGATGCTGCTTTCTCCTGACTCCCTTTCGTCTCTTTCGTCTCCATCTCTCCCTCCTCTCCGCTGAAGAACGCGCTCGCGCGTGTCCCCGAAAAGACCGGGAAGTCACGCCGGCCTTCCGACGTCCCTACATCCTCCCGTTGCTCCTCTCCCCGGAGGGGCACAGGAAAAACAGGAGGCCACCGCCCCGGGCCTGCGCAAATCGAAAATAGAGAATAACCGCTTATACTTTAAGGGGCTGTGAGGTGTCAAGAAATAAACAATCCCCGGCCCGATCCGGTCCTCCGCCACCGGTTTCAGGCCGTCGCCGGGCCTCCGGCCCCCTCGTTTCCGGCCCCGGCGGCCCCTAAACCCTCCCCCGCCGGGAGGACTTCCGAACGGCATCCGGGTAAAATCCACAACGGCAGCGGGCCGAATCCGATTCCCCTCGAGGGTAAAATCCACAACACCAGCGGGCCGAATCCAATTCCCCGCGAGGAGAAGAACCATGCGCGCCGCTTTCGTCCTGATCGAGGGGGAGCCCGGCCGGGTCGCGGCCGTGGCGGACGCCCTCATCGAGATCGAGCCCGTCCACGAGGTCTACTCCATCAGCGGCGAGTACGACATCCTGGCCAAGCTCGTGGTGGATTCCATGGATGACGTGCCCGGCATCATCACCGGCCGCATCCAGCGGATCCCGGGCCTCCGCAGAAGCCATACGCTGTTCGCCTTCAGCGCGTTCAAGTAGCCCGCCGCCTGCCAGTCCGCAGAGCCGCCTCCGCCTGGAAGAACCTCCCTCCCTGTGAGAGAATCCAGGGCAAGGCCGTCGAAGCCATCATTCTGAAATTCCATCCGGAGGAATGGACATGCCCAAGATGACGGGCGCGCAGTACCTCGCCGAGGCGCTTAAGGGCTATGGCGTCACCCACCTCTTCCACGTCCCGGCCATCCTGCGCCGCACCATGGTCGAGCTGGAGGAGCGAACCCGGGTCGACCGGGTCGTCACCCACGGGGAGAAGGCGGCCGCCTACATGGCCGACGGCTACGCCCGCGCCTCGGGCCGTCCCGGCGTCTGCGGCGCCCAGGTCATCGGCGCCATGAACCTCGCCGCGGGGCTCCGCGACGCCTGGCTGGCCCGCTCCCCCGTCATCGCCTTCACCGGCGGCCGCGCCGCCGCCACCAAGTTCCGCGGGGTGTACCAGGAGGTGGACGACGTGCCCGCCTTCGAGCCCGTGACCAAGTTCAACGCCACTGTGGACAACGCCGCCCGCATCCCCGACATGCTCTGCCAGGCTTTCCGCGCGGCCACCACCGGCTCTCCCGGCCCGGTGCACCTCCAGTTCGCCGGCAACGAGGGCCAGCTCGACGCCGAGGAGGCGGAGATGGAGCTCCGGGTCGAGCCCGAGTTCTCCCGCGTCCCCCCCTTCCGGCCCGAGCCCGACATGGCGAAGGTCCGCGAAGCGGCCCGGCTGCTCGCGGCGGCGAAGAAGCCCGTCATCATCGCGGGGGGCGGGGTAAGGGCCTCGGGGGCAGGGAAGGAGCTCGTCGAGCTCGCCGAGAAGCTTCAGATCCCCGTCGCCACCTCGCTCAACGGGAAGGACACCATCCCGGCCCGGCACCCCCTCTCGGTGGGCGTCGTGGGCACCTACTCCCGCAAGAGCGCCAACCGGGTGGTGAAGGAGGCCGACCTTGTCTTTTTCGTGGGCTCTTCGGCGGGAGGCATGGCCACCCACTTCTGGGCCATCCCCCCTATCGGCACCCCGGCCATCCAGCTCGACATCGACCCCGCGACGATCGGGCGGAACTATCCCTTGAAGGCGGCCATCCACGGGGACGCCAAGGTCGCCCTCAAGAAGCTGGCCGAGGCCGCCGACGCCTCCTCCGCCGCCTCGCGCAAGGAGTGGGTGGCCCGCGCCCAGGCCATCGTCAAGGAGTACTACGCCGAGTTCGCCTCCCTGATGGACACCGACCAGCTCCCCATGCGCCCCGAGCGCATGTGCAAGGAACTCTCCGAGCACCTCCCCTCGGACGCCATCGTGGTGGTGGACACCGGCCACTCCGGCATGTGGATGGGCGGGATGTGGGACCTGAAGGCCGGCCAGGGCTACATGCGCAGCGCCGGCCACCTGGGCTGGGCCTTCCCCGCCGCCCTGGGGGCCAAGTGCGGCGCGCCGGACCGGCCCGTGCTCTGCTTCACGGGGGACGCGGGCTTCTACTACCACATCGGGGAGATCGAGACGGCCGCCCGCTGGGGCATCAACGCCGTCATCCTGGTGAACGACAACCGCTCCGGCAACCAATCCAAGCGCGGCTTCGACCGGGTCTACGGCGGCCAGCAGACCCAGAAGGCCTTCGAGCTCTGGGGCTTCAACGAGGTGAACCTGGCCCGGGTGGCCGAGAGCATGGGGGCGACCGGCATCCGGGTGGAGAAGCCCTCGGAGATCAAGGGCGCCCTCGACCGGGCCTTCTCGATCAAGAAAGGACCCGTCATCCTCGACGTCGTCAGCGACATCGAGGCCGCCGCGCCCCTGGCGTTCGCGTAGGGCGTCGATCAGAAATAAGGCAGCGGGCGAACCTGGCAGGGGCGCACGGCCGTGCGCCCCTGCTTTTTCCAATGGCGACTAGAACCCATCTCAAATTCGTTTCAGCGGGATGAGGGCGCAAGCGAGTTGAACGCAGCCGAGGAAGTTTCGCGCGTACTACTCCCAGCGGATCAGGATGCGGCGCTGCCACTGAACCCAGGAGAAGAAGCGCTCCACCATCCACCGGCGCTGATGGCGGCGCAGCCGCCTGCCGTCCTGAGTGTGCATCTTGCGGCGGTTCGAGCGGTGCGGCGCGATCATCTCGACTCCCTGCTCACGAAGTTCCTCGTCCAGCTTGTCGCTGTCGTACGCCTTGTCGCCGGTCAGGTTCTCCGGCTTCGCCTCGATCATGTAGAAGTCGAACGTCAGCTGCACCAGGGTGACCTCGTGATGGTTGGCCGCGTGGGCCGAGGCCGCCAGGGGAAGCCCGCCCCGGTCCACAATCCCCATGATTTTCACGCCTTTTCCGCGCTTGGCGGGACCGATCCCCTCGCCCCCGCCCTTGGCCGGGGAGAACATCGCGTCGATGAAGCACTCCGACTCATCCAGCCCGCCCTGCTCCCGCAGTTCGTTGGCCAGGGCGCACAAGACGCCCCGCAGGACTTCCTGCTCACACCACCTTTGGAAGCGGCGGTGCACCGTCTTGTAGTTG
>JACPCT010000349.1 GCA_016184445.1 Candidatus Tectimicrobiota bacterium
CTCGTGGAAGAGCTGCTGACGGCCATCCTGCCGGTCCCCCCCGGGTTCGCCAAGAAGGCGGGCAAGGAGGGGATGGCCGTGAAGGCCATCGGCACGGGTCCCTACAAGTTCGTCGGCTGGAAGAAGGGGGTGAGCCTCACCCTCGTCCGCAACGACGACTACTGGGGCCCCAAGCCCGCTATCAAGAACCTGGTGATCCGGCCCATCAAGGAGTCCGCCACCCAGATCGCCGAGCTGCTCCGCGGGGGCGTGCACGTCATCCGGCAGGTCCCTCCCGATCAAGTGGATTTCATCAACAAGTCGGGAGCGGCGATGGTGAGGTCAGCCCCGGTCCTCCGGGTGGTCTATCTCCAACTCGATCAGGCGGGGCGGGACTCGAGGACGCACAAGGCCCTCATGGATGTGCGGGTGCGGCGGGCCATCGCCCACGCCGTCAACGTGGACACCATCGTCAAACACATCCTCCAGGGGCGGGCCATGCGCAGCGCCACCGGCCTCAGCCCGCTGGCCTTCGGCTACGACAATTCGGCCCAGCCGCCCAAGCACGACCCCGCGCTGGCCAAGAAGCTCCTCGCGGAGGCGGGCTACGCGAACGGCTTCCCGGTGACGCTCCACACCTACAGCGGCTCGGTCATGGCGGAGCGCCAGGTGGCCGAGGCCGTCCTCGCCGACCTGATGCAGGTTGGCATCGAAGTCAAGATCTTTCACTTCGACAACGTCGGCGTCTACACCAAGATGGGGACGGGCGGGAAGCGCGGGGACCTCACCCTTGCCAGCTGGGGCAGCCGCTCGGTCTTTGACGCCCATCAGTTGCTGCTCCCCATCCTGCACTCGAAGGACCCCCTGAGCTACGCCAAGGTCCCCGCGCTCGACAAGGAGATCGACGCCGGCGCCTCCACCGTGGACGCCGAGGAGCGGAAGGAGATCTACAAGCGCGCGCAAAAAATCATTCTGGAGCAGATGCTCGTGGTGCCCATGTACGGCCAGCACGAGATCGTGGGCATCAACAAGGACCTGGAGTTCGAGCCCGCGGGGGACGAGATCCTGCGTCTGTACGAGGCCAAGTGGAAGAAGTGACCGGCTCGCAGCGCCGGCCCGATCGGGCCCCGCCGGGGGGTGCTCCGCCGGTGAGACGGTAAGGCCAGGAGGCGCTCATGCGGGCGTTCATCATCCGCCGGATCGGGCAGTCCGTCCTGGACTGCCTCGGCGTCGCCGTCGTCACCTTCCTCCTCCTCCGCATCGCGCACGACCCCGTCTACGTCCTTCTGCCCCCGGAGTCCACCCAGGAGGAGATCGAGACCCTCCGCAAGGCCATGGGCTTCGACCGGCCCCTCCCCGTCCAGTTCGCCTTTTTCATGGGGAGGCTCCTCCGGGGGGATTTCGGCAACTCCTTCGTGATGGCCCAGCCCGCCTCCCTGCTCATCTGGGAGCGCATGCCGGCCACGCTTGGGCTCAGCCTCGCGGGGATGGCCATCGCGCTCATCGTGGCCATTCCCCTGGGCGTCCTCGCCGCCTTCCGGCGGAACACCCTGGTCGACACCTTCTGCACCAGCTTCGCGGTCAGCGGCCAGGCCATGCCCATCTTCTGGTTCGGCATCATGCTCATCATCGTCTTCGCCGTGCAGCTCAAGGTCCTGCCCGTGTCGGGCAGCGGGAGCTTCCTGCACCTCGTTCTCCCCGCCGTCACCCTGGCCCTGAACCTGGCGCCCATCATCATGCGGCTGACCCGCTCGCGCATGCTCGACGTCCTCAGCCAGGACTACATCCGCACCGCGCGCTCGAAGGGCGTGATGGAGCGCGCGGTGCTCTTCCGGCATGCCTTGCGGAACGCGGCCATCTCCGTGGTGACGATCATCGGCCTCCAGTTCGGCCGGCTGATGGGCGGCGCGGTGATCACCGAGGCGGTCTTCGCCTGGCCGGGGGTGGCCACCCTGGTGGTCTCCTCCATCTACAACGCGGACTTCCCGGTGGTCCAGGCCGCGACGTTCTATCTGGCGATCTTCATCGTCGCCGCCAACACGCTCGCCGACATCGCCGTGGCCTGGCTCGACCCGCGCATCTCGAGGGGGTAGGCGATGACGACCGAAGCCCGTCCCGTCGCTTCGATCTCCGCCCCGGGCCGCGAAGCCCCGGCGGATGTCCGCGGCGGGGTGCCGCTGGGCCACAGGCTCTGGCGCGTGCGCTACGGCCTGATCGGCGCCTTCATCGTCCTCCTCGTCCTCGCCTGCGCCTTTCTCGCCCCCTGGGCCGCCCCCCACGATCCCTACCGGGGGGTGGTGAGCCGGCGCCTCATCCCTCCGGCCTGGGAGGCCAAGGGCTCGGCGGGCAACCTCCTGGGCACGGACCAGGTGGGGCGCGACTATCTTTCCCGCATCATTTTCGGCTCGCGCATCTCCCTGGCCGCGGGCTTCCTCTCCACCGTGCTCGCCGCCCTGATCGGGATCCCCCTGGGCGTGACGGCCGGCTACTTCGGGGGGAGGTGGGACAGTTTCGTCTCCTTCGCCGTGAACGTGATGCTGGCCTTTCCGGGGGTGCTCCTGGCGCTGGCGGTCATCTCGGTCCTGGGGCCGAGCTTCGTGAACCTCATCCTCGTCCTGGGGGTCACGAGCTGGCCCTTGTACACGCGGGTCGTCCGGACCGAGGTGATGAGCTGCCGGGAGCAGGAGTTCACCACCGCCGCCAGGGGGATCGGGGGCACCCAGAGGCGGATCATCTTGCGGCACATTCTGCCCAACCTAGCCAGCACCATCCTCGTCGTGAGCACCCTCGAGGTGGCGCACAACATCCTCCGGGAGGCGTTCCTGAGCTTCCTGGGGCTGGGGGTCCAGCCCCCCATCCCCTCCTGGGGCGGGATGCTGAGCGAGGGAAGGACCTACATGCTGAACCTCTGGTGGCTGGCGGCGTTCCCGGGCATCGCGATCTTCACGACCACCCTGGGCATCAACCTGCTGGGCGACGCCCTGCGGGATTTCCTGGACCCGCACCAGACCTCCTAGCTTTTTTTCTTCGTACGAGGGAGCGCCATGAGGGACATCTACGACGCCATCGACCGGGGGAAAGAGAAGTTCATCGCCGAGCTCAAGGACCTCCTGCGGCTCCCGAGCGTGAGCTACACGGGGGAAGGGATCCCCCAGTGCGCCGAGCACCTCTGCCGCTGGCTCCAGGGCTGGGGCGCCTCCGCCCGGGTGGTGCCCACCAAGGGCCACCCCGTCGTCCTCGGCAAGGTGGAGCCCCCCGGGGCCAAGCGCCGGGTCATCGTCTACGGGCACTACGACGTGAAGCAGGTGGGCGACCTCGCCGAGTGGGAGACTCCTCCCTACGAGCCCACCGAGCGGGACGGGGCCATCTACGCCCGGGGCGCGGCGGACGATAAGGGCCAGCTCCTCGCCAACGCCATCGCCGTCCGCCTCCTGAAGGAAATGGGCGGGCTCCCCGCCGCCGTCACCTTCGTCTTCGAGGGCGAGGAGGAGATCGGGTGCAAGAGCTTCCAGGCCTTCGCCGAGGCCTGCCGGGAGGAGCTCCGGGCGGACCTCTACTACGCCTCGGACGGCCCGCGCCACATCAGCGGTCGGCCCACCGTGCGCCTCGGGAACCGCGGGAACCTCTGCATGCGGCTCGTGGTCCGGAACGAGATCGGGGCGCACGTCCACTCGG
This sequence comes from Candidatus Tectimicrobiota bacterium, assembly GCA_016184445.1. Classification (GTDB taxonomy): domain Bacteria; phylum UBA8248; class UBA8248; order UBA8248; family UBA8248; genus 2-12-FULL-69-37. The sequence continues at coordinate 3,655 of JACPCT010000349.1, forward strand.
GGAACATGGGCGAGATCGTCCGCAACCCGGCCTGGGATCTCGTCCACCTCCTCCACACGATGAAGGCGCCGGAGGGGGAGGTGCTGATCCCGGGCTTCTGCGAGGGGGTGGCCCCGCCCACCGAGCTGGAGCGGCGGGCGCTGGCGGACATCCCCGGCGACGAGGCGGAAGTCTGCCGTAAGCTCGGAATTTCAAGTATCTACGGCCCCCGCCAGTTCTCGGTGAGCGAGAAGCTCTTCTTCCGCCCCACCCTGACCATCGAGGGCTTCAACTGCGGGATGGAGTCCACCATCATCCCCGGCCAGGCCATGTGCTACCTCGAATGCCGCCTCGTGAAGGACATGACGCCCGAGGGCACCTTCGAGAAGATCCGGCGCCACGTCGAGGCGCAGAAAATCCCCGGCGCCACTCTCACCCTGACGCGCAGCAGCCAAGCGAACAAGACCCCCCTGGACCACCCGATGGTCCAGCCCGTCCTGGACGCCCTCCGGAAGATGCACCAGGAGGGGGTGCTCGACGCCCCGCTCCTCGTCATGCCCATCTCGGGCGGGAGCAACGCCTCGACCCAGGTCTTCACCCAGTATCTGGGCCTGCCCGCCATCACCACAAACTATGCCCAGCCGAACAACGGGCAGCACGGCCCGAACGAGAACATCCGCATCGACCATTTCATGATGGGGGTCAAGATGGGCGCCGCGGCGCTGGCCGCCCTGAAGGACTGATCCGGAGCGGCGGGGACGAGGGGAGGGTGACGTGGAAAAGGTCTTCGCCTACATCGACGCGAACTTCGGCAGGTTCGTCGAGGAGCTGGCGGCGCTCTGCCGCATCCCCAGCGTGAGCGCCCAGAAGAAGGGGCTGGACGATTGCGCCCGCCATCTCGTCGGCGCGATGGAGGCGATCGGCCTCGACGCCCAGGCGATGCCCATGGGAGGGCCGGACAATCCCCCTCTCGTGTACGGGCGGCTCGACGTCCCCGGCGCCCGGCGGACCCTCTTCATCTACGGGCACTTCGACGTCCAGCCGCCCGAGCCCCTCGACGCCTGGGACACCCCTCCCTTCGAGCCCGCCATCCGGGACGGGCGCATGTGGGGCCGGGGCACGGGGGACAACAAGGGCCAGTTCCTCTCCCACCTCAAGGCCATCGAGGCCCTCCAGCGGAGCGGGCGGGGCGTTCCCCTGAACCTCCGCATCCTGCTCGACCCCCAGGAGGAGATCGGGAGCCCCACGCTGGAGTCCTTCGTCACCTCGCACGCCGGCCTCTTCCGCGCGGACTTCGGCTACAACGCCGACGGCAACGCCGCCGAGGGGAACGTGCCCCTCCTCTCCT
>JACPCT010000350.1 GCA_016184445.1 Candidatus Tectimicrobiota bacterium
GTTGAGGAAGCGGTGGAGCTGGACCTTGGCCTGGTGGAAGCGGCCCGCGCTGCCCCAGCCGTAGGAGCCGCCGAAGATGGAGGCGTTGCCGTGCTTCTCCTTGACGCGGCGCAGCTCGTCCGCCACGAGGTCGAGGGCCGTCTCCCAGGGGACGGGGACGAAGGGCTCCTCGCCGCGCCGCTCCCGGCTCTCGGGCCCGCGCTCGAGCCACCCGGCCCGCACCATGGGCCGGTCCACCCGGCTCTCGTGGTAGAGGGCGCCCGGGATGGAGCCGAGCAGCGGGGAGGGGTCGCGGTCCTTCTCGAAGGGCTCGACGCCGACCAGGCGCCCATCCTTCACCCGGGCCCGGAAGGCGCCCCAGTGGGAGGAGTGGGGGAGGGTCCTCACGCCATCGGTCATCCCATGAGCTCCCGGGCCAGAATGCGCAACGAAAGCGCGGCTTCAACGAGGGTCCGATTATAGCAGGAAGGCCGATCGGGGGGCTTCCCCGGAGGATCTGCCGCGCGCCGCCGGGAGGAAATCCGCCTCCCGGGCGGAGGAGGCTTGTCCCCGGGGAGGGAAAGTATGCCAGAATCCGGTTCTGGCCGGGCCTCCAAGGAACTCCCCCCTCGACCCGCGGTTCTGGGTGGGGCTCGCCGCCCGGGCGATGGCCCGCTTTCCGGCGCAATCCAAGGGCTCGGTCGCGTTCGCCGCTCATAGGCCGTTTGGGAGATGCCAGACCGCGGAAGGGACGCGCCATGGATGAGCCCACGAACCTCTACTGGCCGCATTTCAGCGAGGCGGAGTACGCCCGGCGCGACGCCAAGATCCGGGCCGCGATGCGCGAGGAGGACCTCGGCGCCCTCATCGTTTACGGGGTGGGCGGACTCATCGGCACCGACCCCTGCCAGGCCAACGTGGTCTACATCGCGCGCTACGCCGCCTTCACCCAGACCTACGTGGTCTTCCCCCTCGACGGGGAGCCCACGCTGTTCATCCCCTGGGACTACCAAGTCGCCAACGCGAAGAAGATTTCCCGCCTCAGGGACGTGCGCCCCGGTTCGCTCGCCCAGATCACGGACCGCGTGGCCGGCCGCATCGAGGAGCTCGGGCTGGCCTCGGGGCGCATCGGGGTGGTGGGGGCGAGCCTGATCCACAACATCTCCCTCCCCCGGGAGCACTTCGAGATCCTGGGGCGGCGCCTGCCGGACGCCGAGCTGCCGGTCGTGACGAAGTGGTTCGACGGGGTCTGCACGGTGAAGAGCGAGGAGGAGATCGCCTTCATCCGGCGGGGGGCGGAGATGACGGACGCCGTCCACGAGGTCCTCTTCCAGGCCAGCCGGCCGGGCAGGCGCCCGAGCGAGCTCTTCGACGTCGTCCTCTCGACGGCGCACGCCATGGGGGGGCGGATCCCCTTCGGCCACATCGGGGCGACGCCCATGGCGGACCCCCAGATGGTCTATCCCGACCCCTACGCGCTGACGCGGCCACTCGAGAAGGGGGATGTCGTCCTCACCGAGCTCGCCGTGGGCTACGGCGGCTATTTCGGCAAGGTGTGGGCCACCTACTTTGTGGGCCCGCCCACGCCGCGCTACGAGCGGCTCTTCGAGGCGGCGGTCCGCGCGCGGAAGGACATCTACGCGGCGGTCAAGCCCGGCCGCACCGTCCGCGAGATCAAACCCGCCCTCACGGGCGCCATACGGGAAGCGGGCTTCCACAACAAGACGCTGCTCTTCGGCTGGGGGAACTACAACGTGGGGATCGGCGCGCGCGTGGCGGACGGGGAGGTCACCCAGGAGGACTTCCGTTTCGAGCCGGGCCAGTGCATGAGCGTGGCCAGCTGGCCCATCGCGGAGCCGGACCGCTGCGGCATCTGGCTGGGGGACTGCGCCGTCGTCACCCAGGATCGCCTGGAGAACCTCCAGGCCTACCGGCTCGAGGAGATCCGCGTCGTCCCGGCCTGAGGTCCAGGGCCGGAGGCGCGGGGGATGTTCGCGCTCCGTCCGCCCTCCGCTCGAGACCGGAAGTTGGTTGTTTTCTGTGTTTTAGAATGCACCCTCCGGAACTCATGTTTTGCGTTTGACAGGGCGGGTCCCGCTCCCTAGGATCGGTCCGACCACCCGACCACCGGTGGCCCCGGCCCTTCCGTTCAGCACCGAAGTCCGAAGCAGGCGCGCGCCGCGCGAGGGAGACCCTCGGTTTGCTCCGCCCGGTCAAGAAGACCCGCCTCTACGAGGACGTGGTCGCCCAGGTCCAGCGCCTCATCCGCACCAAGAAGCTCACGCCCGGGGAGCGGCTCCCCTCCGAGCGGGAGCTGGCCGCGGCGCTGGCCATCGGCCGCCCCTCGGTGCGCGAGGCGCTGCGGACGCTCGACAGCATGGGGCTCATCGAGGTCCGCAGCGGCCAGGGGGCCTTCCTCCGCAACCTCAGCCTCGACCCCTACCTCGCCTCCATCCGCGAGAGCCTGGCCTTCCTGCTGGACGTGCGGGAGGAGACCCTGCTCGAGCTCTGGGAGGTGCGCCAGGGCCTCGAGGAGCAGATCGCCCGCCTCGCCGCCCGGCGGCGGGGGGAGGCGGACCTGGTGCGCCTCCGGGCGCTCACCGGGGAGATGGAGCGGGGCCTGGGGGCGCCCGAGGAGGTGGTGCGCTCGGGCATGGCCTTCCACCGCGCGCTGTGCGCGGCGGCGGGGAACGGCGTCCTCCTCACGGTGTGGGAGGCCATCGCGGGCCTCATCGAGAAGGGCCAGCGGCGCATCGTCGGGGCGCCGGGCCAGCCGCGGGAGGCCTTCGCCAAGCACGAGGCGCTCCTCGCCGCGGTGGAGGCCGGGGACGCCGAGGGGGCGCGGCGGGCGATGCGCGGGCACATGGAGGCCGAGGGGAGGCACCTGCGCGAGGCGCTGGCCTCCGCCCGGCGGAACGGGCGCAAGGGCGGGCCCGGCGGGCGCAGCGCCAAGGAGCGGAGGGAGGGCCGGACGCACAGGAGGGCGGCGAAGGCGGTTTGACGCCGCGCACGAGGCTCCGCGCCGCGCGGACCCCCCCCGCGGGGGGGAGGGCGGGGGCGCGGGAGGATCACCAACCAGGAGGAATCTCGCGATGGCGCAGCTCAGCAAGCAGGGGATGCCGCTGGACTTCTTGCAGCGGGAGCACTACCAGTCGCCCCGGCGCGTCTACAGCCAGACGGGCAGCGACTGGCAGCGGCGCGTGGACTTCGAGCGGATGCGCAGGGACCGCCTCGACCGCGCGAAGGCGATGATGGAGAAGCACAACCTCGACGCCATCATCATGTTCAAGGGCGAGAACATCCGCTACGCCTGCTCGGTCTTCCAGGGGAACTGGAAGAACAACATCTTCATCCGCTACGCCGTGCTCTGCCGCGGCGCCAAGACGCCCGTGCTCTTCGAGACGGCGGGCTCGGACCTCGAGTGCGCCCGCATCGACGCGCCCTGGCTCGAGGGCAACATCCGCCCGGCCATCACCTGGAAGTGGTCCGAGACGGCCGAGCAGATGATGGTGAACCGCATGGCGGACTCCGTCATCGACGTGCTCAAGGAGCAGAAGGTCGACTACAAGAAGGGCCGCGTCGGCATCGACATCATGGACATCCAGGCCTTCAACGCCTTCACCGAGAAGGGCGTGAACCTGGTGAACGCCTGGGGGGCCATGAGCGAGGCGCGCGTCGTCAAGACGCCCGAGGAGATCGAGTGCCTCAAGATCAGCTCGACCATCGGCGACACCTGCATGTGGATGATCCGCAACGAGTGGCTGAAGCCCGGCGTGCGCGAGTGCGACATCACGGCCGCGGTGAACGACCTCCTCTACCGCGAGGGTTTCGACTTCGTCTACGACATCATCGTGGCCTCGGGCGGCAACACCAGCCCCTACCGCCGCTGGCACACGGACAAGATGATCCGCGCCGGGGACCTCGTGATCGTGGACATCAACGCCATCGGGCCCGGCGGCTACTTCGTGGACTACGTGCGCTGCTTCAAGTGCTCGGGCGAGTGGACCAAGCGGGAGCGGGCGCTCTACCGCGAGGTGTACGACTCCATGTACGCCGGCCTGGCGGAGCTCAAGCCCGGCAAGACCACCAAGGACGTGGCCTCGAAGTTCCCCGTCTACGCCGACGACAAGTACGGCACGGTGACGCTCCAGCAGTTCGCCCACTCGATCGGCCTCGACCTCTACGAGGGCATGTGGATCAGCCGGGCCTACAGCCTCGACTACCCCGTCGAGATCAAGGAGAACATGTACTTCGCCATCGAGACCTTCGCCGGGCACCCGGGCCTGCCCCAGACGGTGCGCCTGGAGGAGAACGTGCTCGTCGGCCCGGACGGCCCCATCATCTTCACCGGGATGGCGCACTACGACGAGTGCATCAAGGACTCGCCGTACTACGACTTCTCCAACAAGTCGCGCGGAGAGGCCCGCAACGAGTAGGGGAATCCGGCCTCCGGCGGGGAGCCCGAGCCGCCTAGCCCCGCCGGGGGGAGCCTCTTCGTTCCGCTTCAGCAGAGGAGCATGGGACATGGCAGAGCCCTGGAACACCGACATGTGGTTCACCAGCCCCTGGAACTTCGACAAGGAGGTCCGGGACGGCATCAAGTTCGACCCCTCGCCCAAGCTCCACGACGTGAGCCTGCGCGACGGGGAGCAGCAAGCCGGCATCGTCTTCAACAAGGACGACAAGATCCGCATCGCCGAGGCCCTGGCCGAGGTGGGCGTGCACCGCATCGAGGCGGGGATGCCCGTCGTCTCCAAGTCCGACGAGCAGGCCATCCGCGAGATCGTCAAGCGCCTCGAGGGGTCCAAGACCCAGGTCTTCAGCTTCGCGCGCTGCATGGCGGACGACGTCAAGCGCTCGGCCGACACCGGCGTGAAGGGCGTCGTCATGGAGGTGCCCAGCTCCACCCACATGATCGAGCGCGCCTACAAGTGGGAGCTCGCCAAGGCCATCGACACCTCGGTCAAGGCGACCCTGGTGGCGAAGGAGAACGGCCTC
>JACPCT010000351.1 GCA_016184445.1 Candidatus Tectimicrobiota bacterium
GCTTCGACAAGATGCTGAACGCGGCCTCCGCCCTCACCGACGAGGAGGAGCGCGAGAAGGCCTTCGAGAACCTGACCAAGAAGCTGACGAACGACGTGGCCTTCGTCCCCCTCTACCGGCTGAACGCCACCTTCGGCCTCAGCAACCGCGTGGACTGGGACCCCCGCGTGGACGAGCGCCCGATGGCCTGGGAGATCGGCCTGAAGTGAGCTAGCGGCCCTCCAACGAAGGGATCGGGCCGCCTCCGGGGGAAGCCTCTCCGGGGGCGGCCTTCCTGCCTGGGAGGGGAATCCCGTTCCCGGGCGGGGAACCGCTGGGGCTGCGCGCCCGCCGGGGCCCCTTTCTCCCTGGTTGCGGAGGCCGGGGAAAACCGCGAAGATCGGGAGGCTGCGCCGCCTCGGTTCCCTGGTGATAGCCCATGCGAAGGAGTCCATGCCCATGAGCGAGCTGGCAGCCAAGGAGTGCGTCCCCTGCAAGGGTGGCGTCCCTCCATTGAAGGGCAAGGATATCCGGGCGATCCAGACGAAGCTGGCGGGCGGCTGGAGGGTGGTGGATGAGCACCACCTGGAGAAGGACTACAAGTTCCCCGACTTCCGCAAGGCGATGGACTTCACCGTCCGCGTCGGCGAGCTGGCCGAGCGGCAGGGCCATCACCCCGACATCTACCTGGCCTGGGGGAAGGTCAGGCTGACCATCTGGACCCACAAGATCGACGGCCTGACGGAGAGCGACTTCGTCTTCGCCGCCAAGGCGGATCAGGTCCTCTAGCCCCGTCCCCAGCGCGCCGGCCCGGGAAGCCCCCATGCCCCCTTCGCGGCGCCCTCCCTCCTTCGCGGCATGAGCGGGCGCCTGCGGATCGCCTTTCTCGACTCCTGGCACGAGGAGACCGCCCGCGGCAGCGGCACGGCGGCCGGCATCGCGGGCCTGGCGCGGGGCTTGGAGGCCCTGGGCCACGAGGTGGCCCGGCTCAGGCCCCGCTGGCGGCTCCCCGGCCTCACCCTCCGGCGGCTCCTCTACAACGCGGAGCTTCCGCTCCGCCTCGACCCCCGCGCCTTCGACCTGATCGTGGGCTTCGACCTCGACGGCTTCCTGCTCCCGCGCGCGCCCGACGTGGTCTGCCTGAAGGGGGTCGCCGCCGAGGAGATGGCCTTCGAGGCGGGATGGCCCCGCCTCCGGCTGGGCTTCCTCGCCCGGCTCGAGGGGCGGAACGCGCGGCGGGCGCGGCGCGTCCTCGTCCCAAGCGGGCACAGCCTGCGCGCGGCCTCGGGCGCCTACTCCCTCCCCGCCGGACAGATCGCCGTCGTGCCGGAGGGCATCGACCTGGCCCCCTGGGACGCGCTTCGCGCGGCGCACGGGCCGAGGCGCGGGGCCCCCCCCGTCATCCTCTCGGTGGCCCGCCAGTATGCCCGGAAGAACACGGCCGCGCTCCTGGAGGCCATGCCGGCCGTGCGGGCGGAGGCGCCGGGCGCGCTCCTCCGCGTGGTGGGCGGGGGGCCCATGCTGAGGGCGCTGGAGCGGCGCGCGGCGGAGCTGGGCCTGGGGGGTGCGGCGGCGTTCCTGGGCGAGTTGCCCCGCGACGAGGATGTGCGGCGGGAGTACCTCGCGGCGGATGTGTTCTGCCTCCCCAGCCTCCAGGAGGGGTTCGGGATCGTCTTCCTGGAGGCCATGGCGGCGGGTCTTCCCATCGTGGCGGCCCGGGCGGGCGCGGTCCCGGAGGTGGCGGCGGAGGGCGAGGCGGCCCTGCTGGTGCCGCCGGGGGACACGGCCGCGCTGGCGGGGGCCCTCGCCCGGCTCCTCCGGGACGCGGGGCTCCGGGCGCGTCTCGGGGAGGGGGGCCGGCGGCGCGTGCGGCGCTACGGCTGGCCGGAGGTGGCCCGCCGCTTCCTGGAGGAGGCGGGGCGCGCGGGACCCGGCTCCTAGGGGGAAGACCTGGGCGCCCGGGCGGTTCAGTCCTTGGCGTGGAGGAGCACCTTGTTCGCGTTGCGGAGCTTGGTGCAGAGCCCCTCGGCGATGTGCCGGAGGATCTTGATGGTCACCCCGGGAGAGGGCCTCTGCTCCTGGTCACGGTGGGCGAAGGGGTCGAGCCCCAGGATCGTCGTGACGCCCTTGGCCCGGGCGGTGGCCGAGCGGGGGAGGGCGTCGAGGATGGCGATCTCGCCGAAGATATCTCCCGGGTGGAGCGTTGCCACGACTTCCGCGCCCTCGGGGTTCTCGTAGCCCTTCAGGAGGATATCCACCTCGCCGCTCACCGCGAAGTACATGACGTGATCGTTCGGGGCCCCTTCCTCGAAGATGATCTGCCCGTCGTTGTGGGTGGTGATTTTCCCGAAGGTGATGAGCTCGAGGCGCTCGTCCTCGGTCAGCTTGTCGAAGAAGCCGATGTGGGACACCCGCTTGAGAAGCTCCAGGCGGTGGGCGGCGAACCGGGACCCGAAGGCCGTAGTCATCGGCGGGTCTCCTCACATCAGGACCGGGGGCGCTCCCTAAAGACCACTTCCCCTTTGGGGGTGCGTGCGGCGGAGGCCGCGCGGCGGCGTCCGGATGGCATTGTCTCCGCCCGCGGCGCGCGCTCTCGGGGGGGGACTGGCGGCCGGGCCACCTTCACGTCCCCCAGCCGGGGCTTCAGGTCCGGCCAAAGCCCCCACCCTCGCCCGAGCCATTCCCTCCAACGCGGTTGACGAAAGTGTAGGGGGATTTTACGGAGATCGCATGGGAAAAGGCAACTGTTCTTCGGCCGGGATTGCGTTCTTTTTTGAGTGCCATTGTAGCGGATGAGCGAGAATGAGAGCCGTCTCCTGAAGGATCAGGGGATGATGTGGGGCATTCTTGCCAGGGACGGCCCGGCTCCGGGGGCATGGAGGTCCGCGGGAAAGGGAGAAAATTTCAAATACATTGCAATTAAACCGGGAAAAAACTACAATTTCTATATAAGAGGAGAGATTTCAGTGCCTGCCGCCCGGGGGATGACGGAAGATGGGTTCCCACCCTCATCAGGGCCCGTGCGGGTGATGCCGGAAACGGCGTATTTGCAGAAATCACCGGGTGATTGTGAGGATACTCTCCCATTTGACGTGAAGTGGGACAATGACTCTTTCCGGGAGGCGGCGTATCATTTGGGGAGGTGATGGCATCCCGGGACGCCATCCGCAGCGGAGAAGGTGGTCCGGAAACTGTCGTCGGCGGCACCTCGCGTGCCATTTTTCCCGGTGCCTCGTCGGAGGCGCTACATGAGGAGGAGAAGGGCCAATGTTCAAGCGCTGGATGAAGCGGGTTCGGAGTGAAGAGGGGCAGTCGCTCGTCGAATACGCCCTGATCATCGCGCTGGTGGCCATCGTTCTGATCGCGGGGCTGACCGCGCTGGCCGGCGGCATCACGGGCGCCTTCAACACGATCGTCGCGGCCCTCTAGACCGCAGCGGGGATTTTCCCCTCTCTCTCCCGGCGCGGGGTTCCCCTGCTGGGAAAGAGGAGGCGGCGATGCCTTCCCTTCCCCTGGGTGCTCCCGGGGGAAGGAGAGGAGCCGCTTCAGAGGGGAGGAGTCTATTTTCGCGGGCGGCGAGAGGCCCCGGGCGGGGCTCAGGCGGAGCGGAGGAGGGTGCGTTCCCTCATGAGCTTCTGGGCCGTGCGGCTGGGCGTGCTGGTGGTGCTGGCCGCGGGCGCCACCTACTGGGACATGCGCTCCCGCCGCGTCCCCGACGCCCTTACCATCTCCTGCGCCTTGGCGGGCCTGCTGATCGGGGGGCTGGAGAAAGGAGGCGCGGGCCTCCTCCCGCCGGCGGCGGGTTTGATGCTGGGGGGAGGTGTTTTCTTGCCCTTCGTAATCTTGGGCTATGCCGGCGCGGGCGACCTGAAGCTCCTGGCCGCCGCCGGCTCGCTGCTGGGGCCGGCTGGCGCCGTCTGGGCGGTGCTTTTCGGGTCCGTTCTCGGAGGGGTGTGGGCCTTGGGCTGGCTGGCGGTCCGGGGGAGGGGAAGGTGGCTCCCCTACGCCCCGCCCCTGGCCGCGGGCGCCTTGGCCTCCTTCTTCGTCGCGTGAGTGAAGCAGGCCGGGCGCGCCTGTTCTCGCAGGGAGGGGGATCGGCTCGGGCCCGGGGAGGGATTGAGGCCAGACGATGCGGCGCAGGCTCCTGATCCCCCTGATCGCGGCGCTGGGGCTCGGCCTTCTGGCCGGCGCCCTGGTGATGCGCCAGTCCGCCCGCACCACGCCCGCCACGGAAAAGCGCGAGCAGACCGTGCAGATCGCCGTGATGGCCAAGGAGCTCACCCGGGGCGTGAAGCTGGAGAAGGGAGACACCGAGCTCCGCGACTGGCCCGAGCGGCTGGCGAGCCCGGACTACATCCGCAGCCTCAGCGAGGCGGAGGGCCGGATCATCGTCTTCAACATGGTGAAGGGTGAGCCCCTGCTGCGCAGCAAGCTCGCCGCCGAGGACAGCGTGGAGGGGCTCTCCACCCTCATCCCGGGCGGCCGCCGCGCCTTCACCATCCGCGTGAACGACGTGACGGGGGTGGCGGGCTTCCTCCTCCCGGGGAGCCGGGTGGACGTCTATGCGACCTTCGAAATGGAGGTGCCCTCCGAGCGGGGTACCGGCACGCGGAAGATCCCGGTCACCCAGGCCATCCTCCAGAACGTGGAGGTGCTGGCCGCGGGCGGGATGCAGGAGGCGGGCAAGAAGAAGAGCGGGGTGTCCGTGCCCATGGTGACCCTCCTGCTGACCCCCCAGGAGAGCGCCAAGCTCGCCCTCGCGGGGACGTCGGGCTCCCTGTGGCTCTCGATGCGGAACCCGCGCGACAAGGCCCTGGCCCAGATCAATCCCGTGACGGTGGACGACGTGTTCAGGCGGTCTTCCGCTCCCCCGCCCGCCCAGGCGGCGCCGGCGAGAGAGAAGCCCGCCGGCACGGGCATGGGCGGGGAGAGCCTCTCGGGCCGCATCCCGCAGGGGAGGCGCGCCTTCTC
>JACPCT010000023.1 GCA_016184445.1 Candidatus Tectimicrobiota bacterium
TCCTCCGCCAGGCGCATGAGCAGCGGGGAGACGAGCCGGGCCAGGAAGGCGCGCCCCTCGCCCTCCAGCGGGCAGTTGATGGGGCCCCGCGCCTGGGGGCCGGTGCCGTTCAGGTCCACGATGAGGTTCTCACCCTCCCGCGCGAGGGCGAGACGGAGGATGTGGGGGCCCGAGAACCCGTCCGTCTCGAGCGGCGCCTCGGCCTCCCATCTTCCCTCGGGCAGGTTCGGCAGGAGCTCCCGCTTGAAGGCGAGCTCGCACTCCCGGAGGAGGTCGGCGAAGCAGGCCGTCAGCTGGTCCGCGCCGTAGCGGCGCACGAGGTCGCGGAGGCGGAGCGCCCCCACCCGCAGGGCGCCGAGCTGGGCCCCCAGGTCATCGGCCAGCACGTCGGGCCGGCGGCTGTTGCGCAGGAGGATGGCACGCACGTCCGCCACCGTCCCCTCCCCGCGCGCGATCCGCACGGGGGGGATAAGGAGCCCCTCATGGTAGATCTCCGAGCTGCCGGCCGGGGCCCCGCCGGGGTGGGTCCCCCCCAGGTCGTCGTGGCGGCCCCGCACCTGAAGGAACGCGATCAGCCGGCCGCCGTCGAAGTCAGGGCCCTGCCGAAACGATCGTAGAGGGCGGCGGAGAAGTCCCCCGCGTCCCGCAGCGAAGGGCTGCGCCAGACCCGCCCGAGGAGATCCTCGACCTCCTCCTCGATGGCCCTAAGGGCGCCCGCGACGATTTCGCTGACGACGGGGTCGACGTTCACTCCTAGGCCGCTCCCACGCCGTGCCAGCCGGTGGGCCGGCCGGCGCGCTCTTTCTTCTCCAGCACATCCGCCCGGAAGCGGATGACCAGGTTCCCGTAGCGGTCCAGCCGGGCCTCCTGGCGGGGGAAGACCACGGTGGTGCTCCCGAAGCTCTCCACCACGGCGGGCCCGGGGATGAAGTTCCCCTCCTTGAGCCGCTCGCGGTAGTAAATGGGGGTGTCCGCGAAGCCGCCCAGCTCCCGGAACCACACGAGGCGCGCCCCCTTGTAGGCCTCCTCGGGGCTCTCCGCCCCGGCGGGGATGAGGGGCAGGGTGGGGGGGTCGGTGAGGCCGATGCCGTTCACCCGGAGCTGGACGATCTCGACCGGCCGCCTTCCCTTGTAGTTGTAGGTGTAGCGCCGCTGGTAGAGCAGGTGGAACTGCTCAAGGGCGGAGGCGACGGCGGGGGGCGAGAGGTAGCCCGAGGGGAGATCCACCTCGATCTCGTGGGCCTCCCCCTGGTAGCGCATGTCGGCCGTCCGCCGGAAGACCCGGCGGTGGGGGGGAACCCCTTCGAGGGCGAGGCCATTTTCCGCCTCACGCTCCAGCCGCTCGATGGCACGGCCGAGGTCGTCGAGGTTTAGGCTCTCCTCGCTCTGGAGGCAGGGCAGCGCGTGGTCGTTCACCAGGTCCACCACCTCCAGGCCGAAGGCGCTCGTCATGCCCTCGAAGGGGGGCACGATGACGGTGTCGATCTCCAGGTACTCGGCCACGAGCCCCGCCGTGAGGGGGCCCGAGCCGCCGAAGGCCATCAGGGCGAAGTCGCGCGGCGAGATGCCCCGCTGGACGGTGGCGCGGCGCACGGCGTGGGCCTGGTTCCAGGCGGCTATCTCGACGACGCCCGAGGCCATCTCCAGGGGGTCCATGTTGAAGGCCTGGGCGAGCTGGCGCATGGCCCGCATGGCGAGGGCCTTGTTGAGCTTCACCTCGCCCCCGGCCAGATGGAGGGGGCTGCGGGCGAGGACGAGGTTGGCGTCGGTGAGGGTGGGCGCCTCCCCGCCCTTCCCGTAGCAGATGGGGCCCGGGTCCGCTCCCGCGCTGCGGGGGCCCACCCGGAGCCGGCCCTCGGGGCTCCGCCAGGCGATGGAGCCCCCGCCGGTGCCGATGGTCACCACGTCCACCATGGGCAGGCGCAGGACGAACTCGTCGAGGTGGTGCCGCGAGGCGCGCTTGGTCTCTCCCGCCTCGATGACCGAGATGTCGGTCGAGGTGCCGCCTCCGTCGAGCGTGATGAGGCGGTCGTGGCCCGAGAGGCGGCCCAGGTAGGCGGCCGAGAGGGCGCCCGCCGCGGGGCCGGAAAGCACCGTGCCGATGGGCTTTTTCGCCACTTCTCGGGCCGTCGAGACGCCGCCGTTGCTCTTCATGACGAGGAAGGGGACCTCGCCCAGCGCCTCCTCGATCCGGCCCGCGCTCCGGTCGAGATAGGCCTTGATCCGCGGCTTGATGCAGGCGTCCAGCAGGGTGGTGACGGCGCGCTCGTACTCGCCCGGCTCGGGGATGACCTCGCTCGAGACGCTCACGAAGCACTCGGGGAACTCCCGCGCGAAGGCGTCGCGCAGGAGGAGCTCGTGGCGGGGGTTGGCGTAGGCGTGGAGGAGGCAGATGCCGACCGAGCCGATGTTCCGCTCCCGGAACCAGCGGGCGGCCTCGGCCGCCTCCTCGGGGGAGAGGGGCTGGAGGACCTCGCCCGCGGCCGAGACACGCTCCCTCGCCTCCCGGACCCGCTCCGGAGGAACGAGGGCCTCGGGCGGGACCCGCAGGAGGGGAGTCGCAAAATGGGAACCCCGGCGCCCGGCGCCCGCGCTCCACGCCCGGCCCAGCTCCAGGAGGTGGCGGAAGCCCGCCGTCACGACGAGACCCAGGTTCTCGAAGCGGCGCTCGATGATGGTGTTGGTGGCGACGGTGGTGCCGTGGAAGACGCCGGTGACCTCGCCGGGGCGGATCTTGGTCTCCTGGAGAATCTTGCGGATGCCCTGGATGAGCCCCACGCTGTAGTCGGAGGGCGTGGTGGGCGTCTTGGTGGTGAAGACCTGCCCGGTGTCGGAGCGCACGCCCACGACGTCGGTGAACGTCCCGCCGGTGTCGATGCCGATGCGGAAGCCTCGCTGGGGCGCCATGCTTCTCCCTGCGTCTCCTCGGCGGGCGGGGGGCACTCCCTCGCCAGACAGAGGGCGGTGGGTTCTGGCGTCCGCGGGGGGGGCGGAAAACCCCCTCCCGGCGGCTCTTTTTCCCGCCCGGCGGGGTGGTCCACCCGGCCGGCTGGGCGCCTGCGGTTTATAACCCACTCGGCCATCCGGGAAAAGGCCCGGGGCGGGGGCCTTCTGGGGGAATGCTCCCGCGAAGCGCGGAGGAGGGGCCGGCGGCCGAAGAAAAAGGGGCCCCGCCTTTCGGCGGGGCCCCCTTCGTCTGTCGCTTGCTTCCGTCTTGCTTCGGTTGGTTGAGTCGGCGCGATCGCCGGATGCTTCTTCCTGCAACTGCCAGCTACACCTACCTGCTACAACCGGTCGCTACCGCGGCTATCTCTTTTTCTTGGCGGCCTTCTTCTTCCCGCCCTTCTTCTTCGCGGCTTTCTTCTTCGCGGCTTTCTTTGCCATCAGCATTCTCCCTTGCCGGGCGGATGGTGCATGGTGCAAACAGCTGTGCGAAGCAAGCGACTACCAACCGCCACTCGATCGGAGGGGATGCATGGTTCCCTCGTCCGGTGGAGTAAAATACTTACATTTGAAAATTTATGCCAAGTTGAATCACAACGTCAAGATTTTTTTTTGAATTTTCTTCCATTTTTCCGCACGCGGAGGGAGGAGAGACGGCGCTCGCGGCCCGGATGATCGCCTCGTCACCCGCGCATCGGAGCGGGCTTGAAGTACGATCCGCGCGCGCGAGGTGCTGCGAAACCTCTCTTTCCGCGCGGCGATTTGCGCGCGGCAGCGGGATGAATCGCGCGATGAAGGCGATCGATCGCGCATGGCGAGGAAGAAGAGAGAAGCAAGCGCGCTACGCGTTCCACTCAGGGAACGCCAGCGGACCGCGCGATTCTTCCTGCGGCCGGAGGATGGGGCGGCGGATGCGGCTCGGCGCCGCGATCCAAGCCGAGGCGGCCGAGAGCGCGAGGGTGAGGGCGCACAGCCAGAGCGCGCCCGCGTAGCTGCCCGTCCAGTCGTGGATCAGGCCGGCCGAGACGGAGCCGAGGCTCCCTCCCACGCCGACCCCCGCCGCCAAGAGGCCCATGATGCGCCCCAACTGCCTCCCCTGGAAGATGTCCACCGCGATGAGGCTGAAGAGGGTGGGCCGGCTCCCGATGCCGAGCCCCAGGACGAGCGCCGCGACCCAGGGGATCGCCCAAGGCATCTGGGGGTGGAGGAAGCCCAGGCTGGCGATCCCGCCAAGGCAGAAGAGGGTGCCGAGGGTATAGGCCGTCTCCCGGCCCGTGCGGTCGGAGACGCTCCCCCACATGAAGAGCCCGGCCGTCATGCCGAGGCCCACCGCCCCGTAGAGGTTGGCCGAGGTGGCGGCCGGGAAGCCGGTGTCCACCAGGAGGGCCACCATGTGCACCCCGACCACGTGGAGGGTGTAGGACTGGAAGAGGGAGACGCCCATCACCCCCCAGAAGGCCCGGGTGGCGAGGGCGCGGCGGAGGGTCCAGTCGGTCTCGGCCCAGGCGGCGTTGCGGATCTCCATGACGCGGAGGGGGCGGCTGCGCCTCCGCCGGGCGCTGATGACGCGCGTGGGGAGGAGGCCGTCGATCTTCTGGCCGACCGAGGCGGGGTCGGGCCGGAAGAGGAGCGCGAGCAGCGGGACCAGCAGGGCCACCAGCAGCGCGAGGATGAGGTTGGCCGCGCGCCAGCCCCAGAGGGAGATGACCAGCTGCACCAGGGGGCTCAGGACCGTCTGAGGCGCGCCAAGCCCGGCAGAGGCGACCCCCAGCGCGAAGCCGCGGCGCCGGGAGAACCAGCGGGCGAGGACCGAGCCGTGGAGGGGGGTGGCGTTGGCGGTGAACCCGACGGCGGCGGCGACGCCGAAGGTGATGGCCAGGTGCCAGGGCTCGCGCACCCATATCCCCAGGGCCAGCCCGGCGGTCGTCATGAGGAGCGACCCGCCGAACACCCACCGGGGCCCCCAGCGGTCCAGCAGGGCCCCGAGGAGGGGGGTCCCGCCGACCATGAAGAGGAGGTTCACCGCGTAGGCGGTCGAGCCGCTCCCCCGGCTCCAGCCGAACTCCTGGACCTGGGCGACGTAGAAGACGGCGTAGAGGCCGCGCGTGCCCGCCGCGAAGAAAATGCACAGGGTGCTGAGGGCGAGGATCACCCATCCGTAGTAGAAGCACGTGGGGAGGCTGGGCGGTGGCCGGAAGGGATGGCGCGTTCCTCGCGGTTCGGGGATTCGGGCCGGTTTTCCTGGGAAAAGCCCCGAGGGAACCTTATCACAAGGGGCGTGAAGCGTCCCCGGCAGGGGGCGTTCCGCCCCAATAAGAAGGCCCCCCGCCGCG
>JACPCT010000024.1 GCA_016184445.1 Candidatus Tectimicrobiota bacterium
GCCGGGGGCGTGCCGGTCGAGGTGCCCACCCGGGAGGAGGACAGCTTCGCGCTGCGCGCCGAGGAGGTGGAGAAGCGCATCACCCCGCGCACCAAGATGCTCTGCATCACCTCCCCGGGGAACCCGACGGGCACCACGGTCTCCCTCGATGAGCTCAAGAAGCTGGCCGCCGTGGCGGTCAAGCACAACCTCGTCGTGATGTCGGACGAGATCTACGCCCGCATCTACTTCCCCGCGCCCTGCGCCCCGAGCATCTACTCCCTCCCGGGGATGGCCGAGCGCACCATCGTCATCAACGGCTTCTCCAAGGCCTACAGCATGGACGGCTGGCGGCTGGGCTGGACGGTGGCGAGCCCGGCGATCACGCGGCACCTGCTGAAGGTGCGCCAGTACACGACCGTCTGCGTCAACACCTTCATCCAGCACGGGGCCACGAAGGCCCTCACCGCGAGCCAGGACTGCGTGGAGGAGATGCGCCAGGCCTTCGGCGCCCGCCGGAAGGTCATCACCGAGGGGCTGCGCTCCATCGAGGGGGTGACGCTCGCCGAGCCCACCGGGGCCTTCTACGCCTTCCCGAACGTGAAGGTCTTCGGCAGCACGTCCGGCGAGGTGGCCGACCGCCTCCTGAACGAGCACGCCATCGCCACGGTGGACGGGGCCGTCTTCGGCACGCGCGGGGAGGGCTACCTGCGCCTCGCCTACTCCTGCTCCAGGGAGGAGTGCGAGCGCGGCGTCGAGCGGCTGGCCAAGGCGCTGGAGGGGATGCGGGGGTAGGCTGCATTCCAAGACCGGTGCCCGGGAAGGAGGTTGTCATTCCGAGCGCCAGCGAGGAATCTGCTTCTCATTAAAGCGGGTTTCTCGCCTCGCTCGCAATGACGAGGGAGGGCAAGTCTCTTCAGCTGCGGCAGTTCGTGCTCGTGTCAACCGTTGCCGGCTGCAAGTTGATGTTAGCCGGTAGTTGAAACACTTCGTTGCCCAAGAATCCAGCCTTCGACCGAAAGCCCGGGATGTTCTCGCGGAGCGCCTTCGGTTCGAAGATCAAGGACAACGGCGAGTATTCCAAGCAAACCGACGAGAGCGTCGAATTGATCCTCCCCGACTTTTGCGTCCCCAAAACCATTCTCAAGCGCAGCCTGTACCTTCGCCAAATCAATAGGCTTGTCTTTTGCCCACCGCAAAAGCTTTGCCCCTTGCTCTCCCCGGTCCTGACTGTTGCGCTTGCTCCAACCACGACCGGGCGCTGGTAAACCCAATTGGACGCACGCCTCTGCCGGATAGGTCTCGACTACGGAACATGCTCGAGACGAGACCAGGCACCGAAGGTCGCCGTCATATGGCCAGACGCCCAGTTCTCCACGCAACGCCCACGTAGCTGGTACCAATGCTTCCCGCCAACCTGAAATCGCTGCTCTACCGACCTGATTTCCGCCTAGCGTCCAATAAAGCGAGCATGCATTGTTTCGATGACCGTCGCCAAAATCGCAGCGGCGCAGCAAGTCGTTCATCGATACAACGCCGAGACCTTGCACGAGATGAACTTGCCGCGTGCCGCCCGATCGAAAGGGGTAGAACGGTCGTTCGACCGATATCTCGCCCGGCCGCGCCGCCAAATCGTAGAACCGCTGCCAACGGCCGGTACCAAATTCAGGCAGGACCTCCAGAAAGCTCCTGATCTTGGCTTGACGCGCATAGACGCCGGGGATGCCGATGGGGAAGTCAAATCCAATGACACTGCATCCCCCCTTCGCTTGGCGCGCGGAGGATCGCGCGAGCATTCCGGGTTCGGCAACAAGTGATGTCGCACCGACCCGATAGACATCTCCTTCCAGGTTTGCGGCCACAATCCAGCGTTTTCCTGGATTCGAACTCCAATCGGCATGGACAACATATCGCGGCAGCATGAACTATTACCGGGAGCGGCTAATGTTTGACACTTTACACGGGGCGTCGCTGGTTGTTTGAAGCTAACAGCCACTGCTAAAGCACGATTGGAGGCCCTACCGTGGAATCCGCATACGGGTCCTGTCAAACAAATAGCGCTCCCCTTAGTAAGTCCCGCTAGCGTCCGGGGTTCAGTTGCGGCGTTTTACGAGCCCACCTAGCGGCCCTCGGCTGCCAGTCCCGGTTAGCCGACTATTCGTTGGCCGCCCTCAACTTCCCGGCTTGTCCATTTCACACAAGATTCTTTCCACTTCCTGCTTGAGCTTGGGCAGGTTCCGGCTCACGGTGTCCCAGATCACCTCCAGGTCGATCCCGAAATACTCGTGGACGAGGACGTTCCGCATCGAGATGGCTTCGCTCCAAGGAGCTTGCGGATATTGCGCCCGCAGCTCCTGGGAAAGCCCCGCCGAGGCCTCTCCGACAATTTGAAGATGGTGGATCATCCAGACCTGGAGAAACTCGTCCCGGAGGATGGCTTCCTTGCCCCTGGCCGCCTGCGCCTCGATCCGCTCGATGGCGTCGAGGATGTCGAGGAGCCGCAGCCGGTCGTCCCTCACAGGGGGACGGCGTCCCGCATCACGTTCTCACGGACGCGCGGGCGCAGCCCCCGCTCGCTGATGAGGTGGACCTTGCAGCCGAGGATGCCGGAGAGCTCTTCTTCCAGTTCGGAGTGCTCGAAGAGGCCCATCCCGGGGCCGGGTAGGAAGAGCAGGTCGATGTCGCTCTTTTCGCCGGCCTCGCCCCGCGCCACCGAGCCGAAGACGCGCACGTTCCGCGCGCCGTAGCGCTCCACGGCCCGGAGGATTTTCTCCCGTTTCCGCTTGAGCAGGTCGTCCGGTTTCATGGCGCGATCCCTCCACCGCCGGGGCGGCGTATGGAAGAATCATACCATATCGGGGACAGAGGAAATCCAGGGGCGGGAGGCGCGGCGGTTTCACGCCCGCCCGTAGTCGTCCTCTTTGCGCTCGATGTCGTCCTCGCCGAAGTAGCTCCCGCGCTGGACCTCGATGAAGACGAAGGGCAGCGCCCCCGGGTTGCGCACCCGGTGCCAGGCGCCCTGGGGGATGTCCACGGCGTCCCCGGGGAGCATGGGGATCTCCTCATCGTTCAGGGTCACCGCGGCCTCGCCCGAGACGGCGAACCAGTGCTCGCTGCGCTTCTTGTGGCGCTGGAGGCTCAGGCGCTGGCCCGGCTCGACCACGATGCGCTTCACCTTGTAGTCGGGCTCGTCGGAGAGGACGAGGTAGTTGCCCCAGGGGCGCTGGTCCCACTCGCCGGCGGGCATGGTCTCAGGCGCGATCGAGGCGCTGGTAGAAGAAGCCGGAGAGCCCGCCCAGGACGAGCCAGAAGAGGGCCGAGGCGAGGAGGGAGGCGGCGGCGAAGGCGCGCTGGAGGGCGGCGGGGGCCGCGCCCCCGGGCTGGGCCGGGTGGGGGGCCCCGACGAGGTGGGGCAGGGCGATGAGGGCGGCCCCCAGGAGCTTCCAGGCGGCCCCGCGCGCGAAGGCGATCAAGGCGAGCCCGCCCGCGGTCGAGAGGGCGGTCAGGAGCCACCACCACTGTCTTTGGGGCAGGGGCGCGGCGAGGGCGCCGGGCGGCTCGGGCGGGAGCCCGAGGGCGGGTGCGAGGCTGAAGGCGGCGAAGCCCGCGAGCCCCCAGAGGAGGCCCTCCTTCCAGCCGGGCCCTCCGGCGCCCCCGGCCGCCGCCTCGCGGCTGCGGCCGCGCAGGGAGAGGCCCGCCGCGAGGATGAGGCCGAAGCCCATCGCGGTGATCGCGTTGGCGAGGGCGGTCAGGGCGAGGCGGCCGGGCTCGTCCAGGGGCCTGGCGGCGGGCGGCCGCGGGCCTCCCCGGGAGGCGGCCCGCTCGTAGGTCTCCGCCTCGAGGATGAGGGGGATGACGCGGAGCGCCTGCACCGCCGTGAGGGCGAGCCCGCTCAGGAGGCCGGCCAGGGCGGCGGTGAAGAGGATGCGGCGGAAGACCGCCATGTCCCGGGCCCTAGTGGCAGGGGAAGCCGAGGGCGTGCCGGGCATCGTGAGCGGCCTCGTGGACGGCCTCGGGGCCCGCGAACCCGGCGGCGGCCACCAGGGCGAGGCCCAGGAAGGCGGCCGCGAGGGTGGGCGCGAGGGCGGCCCGCCACCCGGCGGCGGCGAGCCCTTGGGCGTGGTGGGCGGCGCTCACGGTCTGCTCTGCCATGTCATCCCCTCCCGGATGGTCTTGGGCGGGGGGCCGACCGGCCGGACGGCCCCCGTGCCCCCATTCTAGGTTTAGTCCTCGAGGATCGCCACCGCCCGGATCCAGCCGGCGCTCGAGCGCTCCAGCCTGATGGGGAACATCGAGACGGTGAAGCCGAACTCGGGGATCTTGTCGAGGTTCACGAGCTTCTCGGCGTGGATGTACTCCTTCTTGCGGCCGAGGAAGTGGCTGCCGAAGAAGTCCTTGGTGTTCCCCTTGAGGCGGAGCTCCGCCATCTTGGGGATCGGCATGTCGAAGCCCCAGGCGTCGATGCCCATGACCTTGATGCCCTGGTCCACGAGCCACTCGGTGGCCTCGACGCTCATGCCCGGGTGGGTCTGCTCGAAGTCGTGGCTGTAGAGGTGCTTGGTGGTGTGGTCGGTGCGGATGAGGACGATGTCCATGGGCTTGAGCCTGCGGCCCTTGGCCTCGAGCGCCTTCACCTTGGCCCGGGTCTCCTCCACGGTGATGTTGTGGCCGCGCGGGGCGTCGTGGAAGTCGAGGACGACGCCGTCGCCGTAGAGCCACTCGAGGGGCACGAGGTCGATGGTCTTGGAGGGCTTCCCTTCGCACATGGGGCCGTAGTGGTAGGGGGAGTCCAGGTGGGTGCCGCTGTGGGTGGAGAGGTTCACGTCCTCGGTGGCGCAGTGCATGGAGTCGGGGAAGTAGCTCACGTCCGGGAACTTGTAGGCCTTGGTGCGGCTGCGGCCCAGCTCGGCGTGGGGGACGTACTTGATGACGGTCGGGTTGTT
>JACPCT010000025.1 GCA_016184445.1 Candidatus Tectimicrobiota bacterium
CTCGACCTCGTACTCCACCTTGTCGGTCTGGATCTGGAGGATGATCTCGCCCTTCTCGACGGGGGCGCCCTCGGGCTTCATCCACTTGAGGATGGTCCCCTGCTCCATCGTGAGGCCGAGCTTCGGCATGGGAAGCGGTGTGGCCATGGCATTAGGCTCCTGGCCCGCCCTCAGGCGGTCTCAAGCAGGGCGCGGGCGCCCGCGATGACGTCGTCCTTGTTGGGGATCACGTGGCTCTCGAGCTTGGGCGCGAAGGGGACGGGGGTCTCCTTCGCGCAGACGCGCACGATGGGGGCGTCGAGGTGGTCGAAGGCCTCGCGCGCGGCGATGGCGGCCATCTCGGCCCCCCAGCCGCAGCGCTGGACCGCCTCGTGGGTGATGAGGAGGCGGCCGGTCTTGCGCACCGAGGCGAGGATGGTCTCCTTGTCGAGGGGGAACAGCGTGCGCGGGTCCACCACCTCGCAGCTCACGCCCTCCTTCTCCAGCTCGGCGGCCGCCTGGAGGGATTTCCCGACCATGGAGGAGGTGGCCACGATGGTGAGGTCGCGCCCCTCGCGCTTCACCTCGGCCACGCCCAGGGGGATGGTGTAGTCCTCCTCGGGCACGGGGCCCTTCTGGAGGTAGAGCAGCTTGTGCTCGATGAAGAAGACGGGGTCGTCGTCCCGGATGGCGCTCTTCAGGAGCCCCTTGGCGTCGCGGGGGGTGGAGGGCATCACCACCTTGAGCCCCGGGACGTGGACGAACCAGGCCTCCAGGCTCTGGGCGTGCTGGGCGGCGGAGCTCCGGCCCGCGCCCCCCTGGGTGCGGATGACGAGGGCGGTCTTGGCCTTCCCCCCGAACATGTAGCGCACCTTGGCGACCTGGTTGACGATCTGGTCCATCGCCACGGCCGAGAAATCGATGTACATGAGCTCGGCCACGGGGCGCAGGCCCATCAGCGCGGCGCCCAGCGCCGCCCCCACGATGCCCTGCTCGGAGATGGGGGTGTTGCGCACCCGCTCGCGGCCGAACTTCTCGAGGAGGCCCACGGTCGTCTTGTAGGAGCCGCCGAACTCGGCGATGTCCTCGCCCAGGAGGAACACCGTCTCGTCACGGGCCATCTCCTCGGCCATCGCCTCGACGATGGCCTCCCGGAAGAGGATCTCGCGCACGGGCACTCTCCGCTCAGAGGGAGGCGTAGATGTCGGTCAGGGCGTCCGAGAGATCGGGCTCGGGGCTCCCGCGGGCGAACTCGACGCCGCGCTCGATCTCGGCGTTGACGCGCGCCCGGACCTCCTCGCGCTCCTTGGCCGCCAGCCACTTCTTCTTCTCGAGGAAGGCGCCGAAGGCCAGGATGGGGTCGCGCTTCTTCCACTTGACCACTTCCTTGTCGTGGCCGTAGGCGGTGCCGGGGTCGCCCACGTAGTGGCCCAGGAAGCGCATGGTCTTGGCCTCGATGAGGGTGGGGCCCTCTCCCTTGCGGGCGCGGGCGATGGCCTCGCCCGCGGTCTCGTAGACGGCGGCGGGGTCCATGCCGTCCACCGAGACGCCCGGGATGCCGTAGGCCTTGGCGCGGTCGGCCACGTCGCGCACGGCCTGGTGGGTGGCCCGGGGGGTGCTCTCGGCGAAGCCGTTGTTCTCGCAGACGAAGACGGCGGGGAGCTTCCAGACGGAGGCGAGGTTGATCCCCTCGTGGAAGGCCCCCTCGTTGCTGGCCCCGTCCCCGAAGAAGCTCACCACGACGTGCTTCCCGCCCTTGAGCTTGATCCCCAGGGCCGCCCCCGCCGCGATGGGGATGCCGCCCCCGACGATGCCGTTCGCCCCCAGCACGCCCAGGTCCTGGTCGGCGATGTGCATGGAGCCGCCCTTGCCCTTGCAGTAGCCGGTGCGGCGGGCGTAGAGCTCGGCGAACATCCCCTCGTAGCGGAGGCCCTTGGCCACCATGTGGCCGTGGCCCCGGTGGGTGGAGGTGATCTGGTCCTTGGGGGTGAGGTGGGCGCACACCCCCGCCGCGACGGCCTCCTCGCCGATGTAGGCGTGGAGGAAGCCGGGGAGCTCCCCCGCCTGGAAGAGCTCGATCGAGCGCTCTTCGAAGCGGCGGATGCGCACCATCGTCTCGTAGATCCAGAGGGCCTTCGCCTTGGTCAGTTCGGTCATGTGGTTTCCCTGGCGAATCGCCGGGTGGGCTTTCGCCCCGCGCGGGCGCGGGGGAAGGGGATCGGTCAGGCCTCCCGGCTGCGCGCCCGCAGCAACTCGCGCTGCTTCTGGAACACGTAGCGCAGGATCTGCTCGCTGTCCTGGTCGTTGATGGCGACGAAGCGCGCGCCGACCTCGACGCTCGGCGTCTTCTCGCCGCGGCTCTTGACGGCGGAGGAGAGGCGCTCCACCCGGCCCACGGCGTCCACCCGGAAGGAGGGCGCCGCCCCGATGAAGACCATCCCGATCCACAGGTGGGAGCCCTTGCTGTAGAGCTGCTGGCTGGGGAAGCGGATGCCCGAGCCGCTGATGTTCACCTGGGCCCGGTAGAATTCCGTCGCCTCCACGTTGGCGCGCATCTGGGCCTGGGCCATGGAGATCAGGAAGTCCAGCTTCTGGTCGAGGAGGGAGATGGCCTTCCAGGTGGGGGAGTTGGGGTCGACCGAGCGCCCGGCGGCCTGGAGGATGGAAGTGACGGTCCCCGTGGCCCCGCCGGCGCCCGAGCGGGTGATGATCTGGCGGCTGAGGCCCTCCAGCTCGAAGTCGGGCACCGGCCGGTGGCTGATTTCGAGCTGGTCGTCCATCCGGACCATGCTGCGCCGCTGCGCGGCATCCGCATCTTTCGCCATACAGGTTCCCTTCCGCGAAAATCGCGCGTTTCCGGGCAGATCGGTGGATAAATGCTAGCACGGAGAGGGGGGCGGGGCAAGAACTTCCGGCCCGGCCGGAGGGGCCCTCCGCGGGGCCCCCGGGCGCTTGAACTTTCCCGCCGGAAGGAATAGGATAACCTGGAGTTGATGCCTCCGTCATGGGCCAACTTTCGCGGCCCATTTTTTTTCGTCCGCCGCCCGGGAGCGAGTGGATGGCCGCCGAGGACGTCGTGAGCCGGGTCTGGGCTCTGGCGGAGCCCGTGGCCGCGGCCCTGGGGATGGAGCTGGTGGAGGTGGATTTCGCCGCCGGGGGAGGGCGCGCGGTGCTGCGCCTCTTCATCGACAGGCCGGAGGGGCTGAGCGTCGAGGACTGCAAGCGGATGAGCCGGGAGGTGGAGGCCCGCCTGGACGCGGAGGACTTCCTGGGCTCGCCCTACCGGCTGGAGGTCTCCAGCCCGGGCCTCGACCGCCCCCTGAGGAAACCGGGGGATTTCAAGCGCTACGCGGGCCGCCGGGTGCGCCTCCGCCTGCGGAACCCCCAGGAGGGGCCTAGGGTCCTCTCGGGCACCCTCCTCGGCATCGAGGGGGACGTAATCGCCGTGGACGCGGGAGGAGAGGCGCCCCAGCGCATCGCCCTCGGCGGGATCGCAAAGGCGCGTCTGGAAGTGGATTGGGAGGCCGAGTTCCGGAGGCCGGGCAAGCCCGCCGCCGCGGGGTCCGGGCTGATCCGCAAGGGAGGAGATGGAAGGTGAGCCAGGAGATTTTGGCGGTGCTCACTCAGCTGGAGCGGGAGCGGGGGGTCTCGAAGGACATCCTGCTCGAATCCCTCAAGGTGGCCCTCGCCTCGGCTGCCCGCAAGCAGTACGGGCTGGGCGAGAACGTGGAGGTCACCCTCGACTCCGGCACGAGGGCGATCGGCCTCAAGGCCTCCAAGGAGGTCGTGCGCGTCGTCCAGAACGCCGAGGCCGAGATCTCCCTCGAGGAGGCCCGGGCCCAGGAGGCCGGCATCCAGGTGGGGGACACGTTCACCTTCGACCTCGACACCGAGGGCCTCGGGCGCATCGCCGCCCAGGTGGCCAAGCAGGTCATCCTCCAGCGGGTGCGCGAGGCCGAGCGGGCGAACATCTACTCGGAGTTCAAGGGCCGCGAGGGCGAGCTCATCACCGGGGTCGTGACCCAGGTCGAGCGGGGCAACATCTTCGTGGACATCGGGCGGGGCGAGGCCATCCTCCCCCGGCGGGAGCAGATCTTCCGCGAGGTCTACAAGCGCGGCGACCGCATCCGAGCCTACATCCTCGAGGTGCGCGAGGCCTCCAAGGGGCCCCAGGTGGTCCTGAGCCGCACCCACCCCGGCCTCCTCATCCGGCTCTTCGAGATGGAGGTGCCCGAGATCTACGACGGCGTGGTCGAGATCAAGGGCTGCGTGCGCGAGCCGAGCGGGCGCTCCAAGGTCGCCGTCGTGAGCCACGACCGCGACGTCGATCCCGTGGGCGCCTGCGTGGGCACCCGGGGGAGCCGGGTGCAGTCCATCGTCCAGGAGCTGCGCGGCGAGAAGATCGACATCATCGCCTGGAACGACGACCTCCGCACCTACGCCGCCAACGCCCTGAGCCCGGCCAAGATCCAGCACATCACCCTCCACGACGCGGACGGGCGGATGGAGGTGCTGGTGCCCGACGACCAGCTCTCCCTCGCCATCGGCAAGGGCGGGCAGAACGTCCGCCTGGCAGCCAAGCTCCTGGGCTGGAAGATCGACCTCAAGGGCGAGAGCGAGTACCGGCGCATGGTCGCCGAGAAGGCCTTCCACACCGAGTCCGCCGAGACCAAGGCCGCGGCGGCGCCCGTGGAGGAGGCCCCCGCGGGATCGGACCTGGTCAACCTCGACGTGGTGGGCGAGAAGACCGCCCAGCTCCTCGCGGAGCACGGCTTCCCCACCGTCGAGTCGGTGGCCCAGAGCAGCCCCGAGGCCCTGTGCGAGGTGCCCGGCATCGGCCCCAAGCGCGCCCAGCTCCTCATCGACTCGGCCAGCGCCTACCTGAAGGGCGCGCCGGGCAGCGCCGCCGAGAGCGTGGCGCCGGGGGAGTGAACGCCCGC
>JACPCT010000026.1 GCA_016184445.1 Candidatus Tectimicrobiota bacterium
TTCGCCTGGAGCGGAATGCCCGCCGAGCGGGTAACCGACCTCTTCTCCCGCAAGCTGATCGTGGGCGAGAACGAGATGCTCTGCTGGCTGGAGCTCAAGCCCGGCTGCAAGGTGCCCCGCCACAGCCACGTCCACGAGCAGATTTCCCACGTCCTCCAGGGGAGGATCCGTTTCGAGGTGGACGGGGAGGATGTGGAGGTCGGCCCGGGGGAGATCCTGCTCATCCCCCCCAACGTGCCCCATTCGGCCGAGGCCGTGGGCGAGGAGACCGTGATCGACTACGATATCTTCAGTCCCATCCGCCGGGACTGGCTGGAAGGAACGGACGACTACCTGAGGAAGTGAGATCGCGCCGCCGCCGTATGACAGGTGAGGCCATCATGAAGAGCAAAGCCAAGTGGAAACGGACCCTTGCGGGCAGGCGCGCGGGCGTCCTGCTCCTTCTCCTTTCGGCGGCCCTGTGGGGCTGCACCGCCGAGCGGATCCAGCACGCCGTCTCCTTGCACTACGAGGGCACGGATGCCCCCCGCCTGTTCGAATCCTCGCAGGCTCCCACCATCATCATCGCGCCCTTCCAGGATCGGCGGAGCAGCAAGGAGCGCCTCGGCGTCTACCAATGGCAGAACCTGACGGTGGAGATGATCCCCAAGCAGGGCACGGCCTCCGACGGGGTGACCGGGATGGCCCGGGCGTTCATCGAGCGGATGGGCCTCAAGCCCGCCCAGGGCACCTGGGACGGCGAAGCGACCTCCCTCCCGGACATCGGGGCCGACTACGCTCTCTTTGGGGAGATCCTCACCCTCAACTTCACCGGCGAGGGCGGCCTCCCCGACGCGAAGAAAAGGGGGACGGTGGCGATCGAGGTCCGCCTCGGCAGCCGCGCGGCCCGCACGGTGGTGCGCCGCAGCGTCGAGGTGACGCCGGACGAGTTCCAGTTCATCCTCTTCGACAACCGCTACGAGCACATCGGCCGGATGGAGCAGATCATCCGCCGCTCGGTGAGCCGGGCCATCCGCGACGGCTTGACAGACCTCGTCCGCCGGGCGAACACGGGCACCCCCGTCCAGACCCCGCAAGCCCCGGCCGGCGAGCCTAATCCCTTCGAGCGTTTTCAGCGGCGGTAGCGGGAACCGAGAGGACGAACCCCCCGGAGTGGCGAACGAAGGGCCTACTTCCCTTTGTTCGTCGCGGCGCCCCGGATCCCTTCCTGCTGGAGGAAGCGCAGGAGGTTGCTGTCCGAAGGCAGCAGGATGGTGGTCTTGTCCTTGAAGGACTTCTGATATACCTCAAGGCTCTTGAGGAAAGTGTAGAACTCGGCGTCCTGGGCGAAGGCCCGGGCGGTGATATCGATGCTCCGGGCATCGCCCTCGCCCATGATCTTCTGCTCTTTCTCGTAGGCATCGGCGAGGAGGATGTCCCGCTCGCGGTCCGTCCCGGCGCGGATCTTCTGGGCCTCCTCCCGCCCCTCGGAGCGGTACTGGGTGGCGATTCGCTCGCGCTCGGCCTGCATGCGGCCGTAGATGGCCTTGAGGTTCTCCGCCGGCAGATCGCCCCGCTTGAGGCGCACGTCCACGATCTGGATGCCGTACTCCTTCGCCTTGCGGTCGGCCTCCTGGGTGACTTTCTCCATCAGCGGGCCGCGCTCCTTGGCCACGATCTCGATGAGGTCCTTGCGTCCCAGCTCGAGGCGCAGCTCGCTGTAGATGATGTCGTCCAGCCGGGCCTGGGCGCCCACTTCATCGCGCACCGTGCGGAGGAACTGGAGCGGATCGATGATGCGCCAGCGCGAGAAGTTGTCCACCACCAGGGTCTTCTTGTCCTGGGTGATGATCTCGGTGGGGTTGGAATCGTATTCGAGCAGGCGCCGGTCAAAGTAGGTGAGTTGCTCGACGAAGGGCACCCTGTAGCTGAGACCCGCCGCGCGGATGACACGCACGGGCTTGCCGAGGCGGGTGACCACCACCTGCTGGTCCTCCCGCACCGTGAAGAACACCATGTTCACGCCAATGACGCCCAGGACCAGGAGGACGATGAACGCGAGCAGCCACTTGGGGAGCGGGACGCCGTTCATGGCTTGAGCTCCTTGGCACCGTCCCCCCTCAAGGGGAGGATGGGGAGCACTCCCGAGCCCTGCTTGTCGAGGATCACCTTCTCCACCGAGGGCATGATCTCCTTGATCATCTCCAGGTGGAGCCGGGTGCGCGTGATGTCGGGCGCCTTCTTGTACTCGGCCAGGGTGGCCAGGAACCGGTCGGCGTCGCCGCGCGCCTGGCGGACCTTGGTCTCGCGGTAGGCGGTGGCCCGCTCGACGATCTCGGCCACCCTCCCGCGCGCCTCGGGGATGATCTTGTTCCGGTAGCCCTGCGCCTCGTTGATGAGCCGGTTCTTGTCCTCGCGGGCGCTCGCCACGTCCTTGAACGCCTGGCCCACTTCCTTCGGGGGGGTGACGTCCTGGAGCTGGATGGCCACGATGGTCAGGCCGCTCTCGTAGCGGTTCAGGACGGCCTGGAGGGTCTCCATCGTCTCCTGCTGGATGACGCCCTTCCCGGTGGTCAGGACCTCGTCGATAGGCTTGCTGCCGACTACCTGGCGGATGGCCGCCTCGGCCACGATGCGCACCGTCGTATGCGGGTTCCGCACCATGAAGAGGAGTTTCACGGGATCGGAGATTCGGTACTGGACGATGACGTCCACGTCCACCATGTTCTCGTCCCCGGTGAGCATGCGCGACTCCTCGGGGTGATCCTGGTAGCGCGCCGGGGGCCCCGGATCGATCGTCCGGAAGCCGACCTCGAGCCGCTTCACCTCGGTGACCTTGGGCTTGTAGACCGTCTCGACCGGGTAGGGGATGTGGTAGTTCAGCCCCGAGCTGGCCACCCGCTCGATGCGGCCGAAGCGGAGGACGATCCCCTGCTCGTCCGGACCCACGGTGAAGATCCCCGAAAGGAGCCACAGGACGGCCGCCGCAGCCAGGAGAATCGCCCAGGGCAGGCGAATATTCCGGAAACTGGGCATCTGGAACTGGGGCAGCCGGATCTGGGGAGGGATCCCGCCCCCTTGGCGGCGAGCCTTGAATTCATCCCAATCCATGGGCATGGGCGGACTCCGTCCAGCGTGGGAAAAGTCAAGCCTGCAACTTCCCACCGTAAGTGGGATGCCGGTGGAAGTCAACCCGGGCGGATCGGCCCCAGGGAAACTCGGCGTAACGCGCGAAGAACCCCATGCCGCCGGGGAAGCCCCCCCTGCGCGCCCGCTTTTCCCACCGACAACGAGGCCGCAGCCACCGCGAAGCGCACCGCATCGGCCAATTTGGCCCCCTCGGCCAGGCGGAGGGCCAGCGCCCCGCAGAAGGAATCCCCCGCCCCCGTCGTGTCCACTACCCGGACACCCGCAGGGGGCCTCGCCCAGCCATCCTCCTTCTCCCCGGGCTCCCCCTGGCCGCTGATAAAGAGTGCTCCCCGCTCCCCCGCCGTGATCACCACCGCGCGGGGACCAAGCAACAAGAGCTTCCGGGCAGCCGAGCCGAGCGCCGCCGGGCGGAAGCCGCTCTTGCGCCCCAAGAGGCACGCCGCCTCCCGCTCGTTGGGGACGAGAACATCGGTCAGGGACAGCAGTTCCTTTGGAGGGGAAGAAGGCGCGGGCGCGGGGTTCAGGATGGTGATCGCCCCCCGCCGCCTCGCCCGCCGGAAGGCTTCGCGCACGATGGCCTGGGGCACCTCGAGCTGGGCGAGAACGGCCCGGCCGAAATCGAGAAGCTGGAGCCGCCCCCTCAGCCTCCCGGGGGTGAGGAGGGCGTTCGCGCCGGGCGAGACGGCGATCTGGTTCCCGCCCCGGGCGTCCACCACGATGAGGGCGGTGCCCGTGGGGCCTTCGGCCCGGAGGAGGCCTCCTCGCCCGATTCCCTCAGCGGCGAGACGCTTCCGGTAGGCGGCCCCCCCAGGGTCGTCCCCGGTGAGGCACACCAAGCGCACGCGCTCTCCTTCCCGGGCCGCCCGCGCGGCGGCCACCGCCTGATTGGCTCCCTTCCCTCCCCAGAACTCCTGGCGGGCGTCCCCCAGCACCGTCTCGCCCGGCCGGGGCAGCCGCTCCACGGGGATCACGATGTCGAGGTTCGCGCTCCCCACCACGAGGACGCCGGAGGAAGGCCTAGGACCAGCCACGGTAGGATCTCATCCGCCCCAGGAAGAAGCGGAGGAAGCTCCGCTCATCCACATCGAGTGCCACTTCAACCAAGCCCCTGCGCACCCGGCCCCTAGGCGCTTCCGTGCGAAGGTCCACCACCGTCATGCCCCGGGCGGGGCCCTGGCCGCAGTCCACCGTGACCGGAAGACATTCGCAACCGAGGAGGTCCGGCCGGAGGGCCGCCGCCAGCGCCAGCGGGTCGTGGAGGACGACGCCGTCCCTCCCCCGCCTGCGCCGGGAGAAGCCCGCGTAGATCGAAGTCAGATCGCGCAGCGCGCGGCGGAAGGGGCCTCCCCCCCGGAGCGCCCGGGAGGGCAGGAACGCGCGCCGCGTCACGTCCAGCCCCACCATGGTGATGCGGGCGCCGGATCGGAAAACGGCCTCGGCCGCCTCGGGGTCGCAATGGATGTTGAACTCAGCGGCGGGCGTCACGTTGCCCGGCATGCGCGCCGCCCCACCCATCACCACGAGGCGGCCCACTCCCGGAAGGGCGGAGGGATCCCTTCGGTGGACCCGGGCGAGGTTGGTCAAAGGGCCCAGGGCCACAACGGTAAGCCTCCGCCCCCACCGGCGCGCCAGGGAGAGAAGAACCTCTTCGGCGCCTTCCCGCGCCTTCCCCTCCAGGCGGGGCGGCCGGCGCCCCCCCGAGAAGAGGCGCCCCAGGCCGCCCGGGCCATGGATGGCGAAGGAGGTCTTCCAGTCCACCCGCCCCCGGCCCAAG